>CAZXGE010000150.1:747-1558 GCA_964640445.1 uncultured Candidatus Peribacteria bacterium | reverse complement strand
TGTGCCAGCGAATTTAAGCGATTTATTGGCTGAAGTTAAAGAGCTACAAACTGAAGCGGCAAAGAATGCTGAACAATCACAAGGCTCGAGCGACAATCAGGCTGATTTGATCAAATTGGAGTCTAAATTGGACCTAGATCGGGTTAATTTGGGTGGTGGGCAAACCGGCAAGCAGCTATTGCGAGAAGTGAAGGGCTTATATGCTCAGGCAGAAGCTGGTATGTCTAAACTCGAACAAAACTTGAAGACATTGGTGCCTGGTCTAGATGAAAAGCGGCTTACGAAAGCATTGAAGCTTAATCCAGCGCGAGATAATTATTTGACGCGGTTAAAAGCTATATTGCCAGAGTTGAATAGTCGAAAAGATCATGAACTCAAAGAGCAGGTTGTGTTGTTGCACAGAAATGCTCGTAGTTTAACTGAGCGTGGCGATGAGCTTTTGGAAACTTTATATGTTGCTGTCGAAGAAGAACTTGAGCAACAGTTAGTCCTGAAAAGACATTTGGCTAATTTGGAAGTCAGTACAGGTTTGAAATTGGTCGTAGGCAAGGTTTATACAATTGTCGATGCTTTCGGCAAAAAGGGGTCGCTGAAAATCAATAAAATTAGCAGTGAGCAAAATTATAGTGATGAATTAACTCAAAGACAAATTGGCAAGGTTGGCTACTCGACATCAAGAATTTTGAGTTTTGAATGTGAAACAGCTGTCGATAATAAAACCACCACGAATAACCTGGATGAAAGTGGTTTATTGATTCTACTCAATAAAAAGCTTAAAGAAGTTACTGATCATTTACAAATTAGTTCGGCT
>CAZXGE010000150.1:457-737 GCA_964640445.1 uncultured Candidatus Peribacteria bacterium | reverse complement strand
AACGCTGGAGCAAGTGCTGGATCTCGACGCCTTTGGGCAAAAGTTAACTGTAGGTACCAAGTTGGCGAGCCGACAAGGTGGTAGCTACGGTCAAAAAAATGTCATTGCCGAAGAAGTGGAGATTAAATCCCTTGTGGAGGCCAAAGAAAATCAGCCAGGGTACATTATCTTGAGTGCGCCGATTGTTTATGTTGACGGTACAAAGAAAAGTAAATTAAGTTTCGCGGAATTTGTCCGCTGGTGGCGGGAGAGTGTGACGCCAAATCGGGACCGCAAATCT
>CAZXGE010000150.1:0-447 GCA_964640445.1 uncultured Candidatus Peribacteria bacterium | reverse complement strand
AAGCGCAGCGGGTCTTGAATGCTTTGCCAGCCCAGATCATCAAAACCCACCCTCGTTGGGCGGAAATCAATAAAGAGCCAATTAAACTGGAAGTAGGTACGCAAATCGACAATTCGCCACGCGAACCTTGGGTGATAAAACAAGTAACGGATGATAAAATCGCTCTAAACAATGGTTTGGTCTTTACGCCTACCACTTTTGTTCAGTTTTGTAAGGCTAACAGTTGTATGCCAATAGTTACAGCTGCAAATGCTGGCAATGTTGTAAACCCCTATTCGTCTAAATTGGCTAATGCAAATTTGGTGACAGCAAGTACAGGAGCAAGCACACCTGCTGGTAGCGGTAGCGCCGCAGGTAGTGCCGGTTCTAGCACAGGTAGTGGCACTACGCCATCTGGTACACCACCAGCCGGCCCAACTCCGCCGTCTGGTCCAACACCACCGACAG
>CAZXGE010000149.1:0-1568 GCA_964640445.1 uncultured Candidatus Peribacteria bacterium | reverse complement strand
AAATCAAATCAATTTGCTCTTTGGTAAGCTTACGATTTGGCAAAAAATTATGCTCAGACCGCCTACTATTCATTGCCTC
The DNA here is from genome assembly GCA_964640445.1 of uncultured Candidatus Peribacteria bacterium. Classification (GTDB taxonomy): domain Bacteria; phylum Patescibacteriota; class Gracilibacteria; order UBA1369; family UM-FILTER-41-14; genus CAZXGE01. The sequence continues at coordinate 1,489 of CAZXGE010000149.1, read as the reverse complement.
AAACACATCCATAACTGATCAATTCTTAATAATTGGCTAAATTATGCCACTCACCATTGCCGAAATCAAATATTAATGGCTAAGAAAATATCTCTTGTCAGTAAAATAATTTTTAGCTAATCTAAAAATCGAGTTTTCGGCTACATAAAGCCAAAAACAAGCCTCTAAATATGTCAGAAATATTAGACAATTACAAATTAACCAAAAGATAAATAAAAACAAAAAAAGCTCTACTGGCGGGATGGACGGGACTTGAACCCGCGACCTCCTGCGTGACAGGCAGGCGTTCTAACCAACTGAACTACCACCCCAAAGCTTAGTAGAGCGGAGTCATTCTATTAAGGCAAGTAGATCTTGGCAAGAGAAAATTAAAAAAACATCACAACTCTAAAAATTTTGCTTATGCAAATCATCAAACTAAAAACCAGCAACCACCAATGTCCCGATTGCCAATGCTCAGACATCAACATCAAAAATCTCCGCACCATCTACATCGACAAAGAACCACTTCTGAGCAAAAACCTAGCCAAAAGCGACTTAATTATTATCCACCTAAGCGATCTACAAACAACAATCAATATCATCAAAGCAACTCAGCAAACACTTCATCATGCCCCACATATCCTGACTCTACATCCCAATCCTAATCATGAACAAAAAATAACCGCAGCTGGTTCTACATTTTTCCACAACTGCAAAGACAGCAATCAAGTCTTAGCTACTATAATTACAATCTTAACTAGTCAACAAAAAAATCAAACCAAAATTTTGCGCTTCAAAGATATTACACTCGACCTCAACAATCATACACTCAAGAGAGGAGCTGAAACACACCGCCTACCCAACAAAGAGTTTCAACTATTAAAATACTTCATCAACAACAACAATCGCCTAATCCAAAAACAAGAATTAATGGAAAACATCTGGGATTTCAATAGCCAACTAACCACAACAACTATCGAAACTCATATTTGTATGTTGAGGAAAAAACTAGATTCAAACAACACAATAAAAAGACTACACACAATCGCGTATTCAGGCTACATTCTCAGGTAGTCAAATAAAAATATGCAAACTCAACCCACCAAAAAGCGTTTAATTACACTAGATTATTGGCGTGGACTAGCCGCCATTGCCATGTTCATTTATCATGTTTTTGCGATTTTTCACTTTTTTGGAATCTTTACAGTACCTTACCAAACAGCGAACAACCTCTCAATCATCCTATTAGAAAGCATTGGTTCTTTCGCTCGCATCAGCTTCATTCTACTTTTTGCAATCAGTAGTCAACTAACTATTCATCAAAATTTCCGCAAAAAAGGCTACCGACTACTTAAACTCCTGGCAGCAAGTTTAATAATTAGCCTATTCACAACAATTTTTACGCCCGACTACGCAATTCACTTTGGCATCTTTCACTTCCTAACACTTGCAACAATTATTATTTATATTTGCCTTATTTATCTCACCTGTTGTCTTAGCGGCAACT
>CAZXGE010000148.1:0-1577 GCA_964640445.1 uncultured Candidatus Peribacteria bacterium | reverse complement strand
CGTTCTGACGACAGAAGGACCAGTCTTAGTAATGGCGGGCGCAGGTAGTGGCAAAACCAAAGCACTAACTCACAGAATTGCCTATTTGATTAGCGAATTGAAAGTTCCAGGCTCAAGCATTTTGGCTGTCACATTTACAAACAAAGCAGCTAAAGAAATGCAAGAAAGAGTCGTAAAATTACTTGGGACAAGCCCACAAGGAGGCATGCCGACGATTGGCACTTTCCACTCCATCTGCGTGCGCATACTCAGAAAGCATATTCATTTAATCGGTTTCGATAATAGTTTTGTCATTTACGATTCAACAGATCAGCAACTATTGGTCAAAAGAATCATGAAAAACTTGAATATTGATGACAAAAAATTCGCACCTATGGCTGTTTTAGGACAAATATCCTCAGCAAAAAACCACTTAATTACGCCAGATCGCTACAAAGCAGTTGCCAATAATTTTTTCGCCGAAAAGGTAGCCCAAGTTTATGAATTGTATGAAGAAAATCTCAAACAAAATAACGCCTTGGATTTCGATGATCTACTAGTTAAAACAGTTAAACTCTTAAACGAAATCCCCGATGTTCTAAGCTATTACCAAAGTCGCTTCGAGTATGTTTCCGTAGATGAGTACCAAGATACCAACGAAGCCCAATACAAAATCATCAAGATGCTAGTAGAGAAACACGGCAACCTCTGTGTCATCGGCGATAGCGACCAAAGTATTTATAGCTGGCGAGGTGCTAACATGCAAAACATCTTGGATTTCGAGAAAGATTACCCAATGGCTAAAGTTATTTTATTAGAACAAAATTATCGTTCGACCAAAAACATTCTCGATGCTGCCCACCATGTGATCAGCAAAAACATGAAACGCAAAGAAAAAAAACTTTGGACAGACAACCAAAAAGGTGACTATCTAAGGCGCTTTGAAGCTCAAAATGAAAAAGAAGAAGCATTTTTTATTGCTAATGAAATCCGTAAAGAATTAACCCGCTATGAAGCTCCGGACTACCGTGATTTTGCGGTTTTATACAGAACGAATGCGCAATCACGCGTACTCGAAGAAGCGTTTATGCGTAGTGGGATACCTTACAAGATCATTGGCGGCATCCGCTTCTACGAACGCAAAGAGATCAAAGATATCATGGCTTACCTAAGACTTGTTCACAACCCTTGCGACGACATCGCCCTACTCAGGATTATCAATGTCCCAACTCGTGGCATCGGCACCAAAACCTTAGCCGACCTACAAGCCTTAGCACTTAGACAGAAAACAAACTTATTTAGTATCTTAAACTCACCAGAACTCGTCACTGAACTTAGTGACAGAGGCAGTCGTAGCCTAGAAAAATTCACCGAAACAATCAACAAATTAAGAAACCTAAACCGTACAGAAACCGCATCAGCCATGATCAAATATGTCTTAGAATATTCTGGCTATAAAGCATATTTAGAACAAGGCAACGAAGAAGGCGGGGAAGCTAGACTAGAAAATGTCAGAGAACTTGTCTCTGTAGCAAGCAAATACGACAGCCTAGAACCAGGAGTAAGCTTGGCTGTTTTCCTGGAAGAAGTAGCACTAA
>CAZXGE010000147.1:0-1615 GCA_964640445.1 uncultured Candidatus Peribacteria bacterium | reverse complement strand
TAATTAGCAATCAAGAAAACCACGAACTTATTGAAAACATCAAACAAAAACATCCTAATCTAGTCGAAGCAGTAATCACTCAATTACACAAAACAAATGCAAATCCTAAGGCATATTCCAAATCAACTAAGCAACTGTTCGACCTAGCCCCCCTCACCTCCGAACCTCCTTCAGCCTTAGTTTAAGCAACTTAGGATCTCGCACCTTACCATCAAGCCCTACCTCACCCAGATAAACCTCCTGGGGGGGTAGTGGTATTTTTTGATACGAAGATTTAATCGCTTCAATAATCGCCAAATCACAACCAGGCTCTTTAATTTTCACACCACCGACTACATTTACATAAACATCACATTCATTGAGTTTCAAACCGTGGTATTTTTCCAAAACTGCGATCAACATGTTCAGGCGATTGAGATCAAACCCATTGCTGGAACGCTTAGGATAGGGATTGTATGACTTGTTGACCAGAGCTTGTACCTCCACCACGAACGGCCGGCGGCCATCGATTGTCACAGTCAATGCCGAACCAATTACATTCTGATTACGGCCAGCCAAAAGCTGCTTCGCCGGATTAATTACTTCTTCGATACCTGTTTCCGTCATCGCCAAGAGACCAACCTCATCGGTAGAACCAAAACGATTTTTCAACGCACGCAAAAGACGCACCTCATCACTACGATCACCTTCAAACTGCAAAACCGTATCCACCATATGCTCCAGTACCCTCGGCCCAGCAATATTACCTTCCTTATTCACATGACCAATCAAAACAGCTGTAATCAGCCTTTCCTTGCAAACTTTAAGCAACAAATCAGTCACTGCACGCACTTGAGTTATCGACCCTGGCAACGATGACACCTCAGCACTTTGCATCACTGAAACGGAATCAATAACGACAAAATCCACAGGCTCGCGCTCCAAAAAACCAACAACTTCCTCAAAAAAATTCGGCATCGCAAATTCGACATTAGCCAGCTCCGCCCCCATACGCTGAGCCCTAATTGCGATTTGCTCAGGCGCTTCTTCACCCGCCACATACAAAATCCGACCAAAATCTTTAAATTTATCGACGATTTTGAGCATCAAAGTTGATTTACCAATACCTGGCTCACCCGCCAACAAAGTCAAACTCCCCGGCACAAAACCACCGCCCAGCACCCGATCCACCTCGAAAACATTAGTCTTTTGACGGATCACCTCCAAATGCGACAATCCCGATAATTTACGCACAGTCAAACTACCCGCCAACTCCTTAGCCTGCTTAGCATCAGCCTTACCCAACACCTGAATCACATCTTCCACAAGTGTATTAAAACCGCCACAACCAGCACAAGCACCCATCCATTTTGCACTAGTTTCACCACATTCTGTACAGACATAAACTGACTTTAATTTCGCCATAGTATCTATTTTTATTTTTAGTAGCTTAACATATTTAATTAAAGCTTAAACCTATTTTGCCAAAAAAACAAAATTATTCGCACTTTCTTTGACTTTATGATCCAAATTACCTAAACTAACGCTCGCAATACCAAAAGGCGGCGTAGCCAAGTGGTAAGGCAGAGGTTTGCAAAACCTTTATGCGTGAGTTCGATTCTCACCGCCGCCTCCA
>CAZXGE010000146.1:0-1629 GCA_964640445.1 uncultured Candidatus Peribacteria bacterium | reverse complement strand
CGGCTTAGGCAGATCGAAAGGGTTAATTCGACGATCGGCGTTGAGTGAAACTTTCATATAGGAGCCGCCGACTGTTTGAGCCAAGGTTTCGTATTCATTTTCGGGATCGATCACGATCACATCAGTACCGACCATCAAACTGCGCAAAATTTCTAATTTTACGGCATAAGATTTACCAGCACCAGATTTGGCGAAAACTACTGAATTGGCATTTTCTAATTTGAAGCGATCAAAAATAATTAAACTTTCATTGTGGCGATTCAGACCATATAAAATGCCTTCATTGCTGGTCAGGTCGCTTGAGGTAAAGGGAAATGTTGAAGATAAAGGCGAGGTGTTCATATTGCGGTGAATCTCGATTTCATCCAAACAAAGCGGTGCAGTTGAATTAAAAGCTTGTTCCGCTCTGAGGTCTGCTCTTTTGGTTAGTACTAATTTCCCACCCAAAATACTTTCGATTGATTTACTAACTTTATTGAGCTCTTCTTCGCTATCGGCATAAACAGTTATGTACATGCCAAACTGGAAAAATTTCTCTTGTCCACGCTGAATTTGGGTTCGCAATGTTTCTGCATCTTCTAGTTGAGTTTCCAAACCAGGATCCCGGACTTGGCCTTTTTCCTGCTGGATGCGTAATGAAGAGTACATTTGTGTAACTTTGCGCTTCAGTACCTTCATAATCGCCGCTGAGTCAATCGGGTAGATAAAATGAGCAATGTCTAATGTGACATCAAAATTAACCAATGGACTCATCCAGTTTGTATCAATGTAACGTGGATATGTATAAACAAAGAAACTACGAGCATACTGGCCACTGATTTTTAATTTATCAAAATAAATTTCCATTGCAGAAGGTGAAATCAGATCTTTAATCGAAGCCAGACCTTCGTTATAGGCTTTTTCAGCTGCTAAGACACTTAGACGATCAGCTTTACTTAAATTTTTGGGATCGAAATGATCAGAATTGTCAGTTGCTGAAATTGTACTGTTTGTAGGATTTGTTGAGTTGGTAGCCATCGCTGGTGCTTGAGCTACCACTGTGCCTGTTGCGGCTACTTGAGCAGGGGCATTAACTCCGGCCTTCTTATTCATGAATTTTTGACGCAAAGGACCTAGTAACCTATCGACTAGTGACACTTTTTCTTTTTTTGTCGAGACAATTGGCTGCGGTGCTGTTGCTGAATTTGGCTGAAATGTAGGATTGGAAGCAACCACTGTTTGTGCTGTTAACGGTGATACTTGTTCCAAATTTTTGGTTAAAATCACCAATTCTTTCTCTGCTAAATTACCGTTAATTTCGCTAGTAGTAGGTGTATTCGCGGCACTACCAGTCATAACTCCATCTGTTTGTGTCACGAGATTTTGTGATTGATTTTCAGGCATGTAATTCATAAATAAATCATTGTATTATAGCATAATTGAGCGACGATTGGAAGAAAATATTGTTTTTATATCCATTTACAAAAAAGTCCAAATTATCAGCGTGATAACAGGAATAAAAAAACCCCCAGATAGATCTATCTGGGGGTTTTTGAAAATGAGAATTTATACTACCTAATTTACCTAAAAACTAACTTCGTTAGATGCAAATGGTAAACCAGAAAATACAGATAGGCTTTCACCCTCTTC
>CAZXGE010000145.1:0-1745 GCA_964640445.1 uncultured Candidatus Peribacteria bacterium | reverse complement strand
GAGAAGTATTTGAATTAGCCAGTCTTAAACCCACCTATTCTCTCCGTAACGAGTAGATGTTGGGCTTTGGCTTGGAAGAGAAGCATTTGTTTACCATCACTGTAGTGGGCTTGTTGCTGTTGGCAAACTTGAGCTAAGGCGTTTTTTGCGGTGGCTTCTTTGTTGTAGGTGAGGTCGAAAATGTAGGAATCTTGGCTGATTAATTCAGTGGGGATTGGGCTAGGGTCTGTGGCTTTTAGACCTAGTGGGGTTGTGTTGATTATGATTTCTGCATGTTGGTTCTGGCGGATGGGCAAAAATTGATTTTGAATTTTTCACTTAAAAAAATTGCTTTGTCGTCATTATGGTTTGTGATCGTGATTTTTGCAGGAGGGATATTGAGGAGTTTGGTTAAGGCGTAGATTACGGCTCTGCTGCTGCCGCCGGCACCGAAAATTAGGTAGTTCTTTTCACTTATAGTTTGGGTGGGAACAAAGTCGGTGATTGCTTGCTTAAAACCAATGACATCGGTGTTGTCGCCGCTGAGTTTTTGTTGGTTGTTTAAGACAATGGTGTTGACAGCGCCTGTGGCTTTTGCAGCATCGCTGAGTTCATCTAGGTATGGGATGACTTTTTCTTTGTGAGGAATTGTGACAGAAAGTCCTAATAGGTTTTGGGGTAGGTTTTGGAAGAATTGCTTTAGTTTGGGAGGTTCAATGTCGAAAAGTTGATAGTGAATGTTTAGGTTTTCTTGTTTGTACCAAGCATTGTGTAGTTCGGGTGATAAAGAATGATTGACAGGATGGCCGAGTAGACCGGTGGTATAGGTCATGGGGTTGTTTTGGTTTAGTGTTTGCGGGTACATTTTGATTGTAGGAAAAAAAATCTAGTTCGACAATTTGAGTTTATGATTTACGCGGTTGGTTATCCTGGGTCGGTGGTAGAGGAGGCATTGGCATATTTGGGTGTGGAGCAGAAAGATCTCGCTTATTGTGTCAATATTGCGGAAATGGCAAGGTCAATTAGCGCTAATAATTTGGGTATATTAGCTTTGGGTAATAGTGTTTATGGCCGTAGTTTGCCAGCTTGGCAATTTATTTGTGAGCAGGAGTTGAAAATTTTGGATATAGTGAATTTGGCGCCACAGTTTTGCGTAGCGGCTAAGAGTGAGAATTTTGAATTGGTGACGGCAACACCGGATATGTTGAATTTGACAGCTAACTTCTGGCGTGAACATCGCAGTTTTTTGTTGAAACCTGAGGTGGATAATTTGAAGGCACTGAATTTGGCGAAAACTTATAGTGAATATGCGACAGTTTGTACAGAGGCGGAAGCTAGGCAGCATGGGCTGGATTTTTGTCAGAAAATTAAACATCAGAAGCTTCATCAGGAATTTGCGGTTTTGGGTTTGAAGTTAGCGAGTAAACCGTATACTAGTAGTTTTTTGGAGCTAAGGTTGGCGAAATTTGGTACTGAAAGTTTGGCTTTGGTTTTGCATACTTTTGCGACGCATGGCGTGGAGGTTTTGGATTTCTGGAATAGTGAAAAAATCCTCGAGGATTTTTCGGAGAGTCGGTTGAAGACGATTTTTTGTGAAGTTAATCAGGATGTGCGTACCGCTTGTTTAAGAAGGGCGTTGGGGCAGTTGCGTGATGCTAATTTGGTAATCAAAGTGATTGAGCATGGAGGACGGCATTAAGAAAGTTTAATCCAAATCACTTTATAAACTTTTTAAATTTGGCTTCTAGGAGATGAAGGCCACTGTA
>CAZXGE010000144.1:0-1751 GCA_964640445.1 uncultured Candidatus Peribacteria bacterium | reverse complement strand
AACGGCCCAAGCACAAATGACACAGCTGACGCAGAAGTTCGCATTTTTCAGAGCTTCCCTAACTAAAATTCACCTTACCCAGGGAAACCACCAAGCAAATCAAGCAAAGCCGCATAAGGATCAGCCGCCTTACACACCCCAGAAGCCAACAAAACCCCGCGCGCACCATATTCCACCGCCAACCGTACATCTTCACGATCCTTCACGCCCGCACCGACCAACAAACGATCCGACCCAATCAATTGCAAAGCATTTTTGATCACATCTGCCTGTGCCTTAGACACAGAAATATCACCACCAATCAATTCCGGCGGTTCCACAGCCAAAAAATCCGGCTCCAAATCCAAAAACGACCAGCCCTCTTCTGCCGTCTCACAACAAACAAAGGCTTTCAAACCTCTATTTTTAGCCGACATAATCGTCCGACAAAGCAAATCACGATCCAAACGATATTCCGAATGATTCAGAATTACACCATAAGCACCCAATTCAGCTACTCGCTCTGGATTAATTTTCCCGGTGAACGATCCCGCTCCGACAGGGTCAATATGCTGTGCCAAAACCAGTACCTCAGGCTGTTTGACCAACCCAACCAAATCCAAAGCCGACACCGCCACACAAACTTTCACATGCGGAAATTGCCTTGCTGCCTGCACATGTAGATCATACAACTCCTGTGCCTTTACACCCGAAGCTTCGTTATAAGTCTTAAAATTCGTAATCAAAAAATACTCCCCTCCCATCTTCGCCATATTCATAAAATAGAATTTAAAATAAATTTAAGACTGAAATTCACCACGCCTAAATAAAAGCATCGCAAACTTATTGCAAATCTAAACAAAATTTGATATACTAGCAAGATTTATTAGCAAATATATGGAAAACATCAGGGGCAAATTCACATCCGACTTGGGGCAAAACTTCACGCTATCAAGCTCAAACCTAGTAGAAATGCGGCTTAATGAAGCGAGGGTGGTTGGTTTCGCGAGGGCAAAAACTCCAGAAGCAAGAAGTGAAGATACAGAAAAAACCACCAACAAAGAAGTAAACAAAGAAACCGTTGAAACTAGCCACAAAACAGCAAAAGATAAATTCAGCAAAACAAAAGAAACACTAAATAATCGCAATGAATTAAGTAAAAAACTAGAAAAAAGCTTCCCCGATTTTGCCAATTCTCCCAAAAATCTTTCCCCCAATATACTAGATAATTTTGCTATTGTCGAAAAAAGTCTAAAAAACAAACTAGATCCAGACACCGAGATCAAATTCCCGGAAAGTCTAACCAGCAAATACAGTTCAGCCGCCGAAGTACGCAAATTACTACTTTCTGGCCAAGTCGAAAAATCTGATCAACTATTCAAATTAATCGATCAACTTGGTATCAATCAAAAAACCTTTCTCGAAGATAGCTTCGAAGCATTTTGGCATTTAGACGGCGAAACAAGCTACGAGAGACTATTCGAAATGAGCATACTAAATAGAGATAATGGCTTATTTCAAAAATTTGGCACACTAAATAACGCCCAAAATCGCCTCTACACTCTTGCCAGCATGGATTTAGAGAAGATGAATACAAAAGAAATCCAAGAAATGTTTGTTGTGGCACAAGCAATAGTAGATTTGCAAAATCTCAAAAAAATGATTGAAACTATCCAAGTTGCAAATGAACCAAAAAACATCAATATTCACCAAGACTACATTTCCGAAATGAATGTCAAGTTAAGTAATAAAAAAGAATATGTAAGCACAAA
>CAZXGE010000143.1:644-1821 GCA_964640445.1 uncultured Candidatus Peribacteria bacterium | reverse complement strand
TTGATACCTGCACCTGTAGATAATTCACCGGTTTCGCCAACTTTGCTGCTGGCACGGACGGAAATGCCACTGTTTGGGAGGTCTAGTGGGTCGACAAAGGCATATGTAGCAATGCCAGCTGTGCCTGTATCGTTTTGGATATGTAATACTTTGCCACCAAGTACTAAGTTTTTGATGATTTCATCTTTGGAGAAGTTGATGCCGGCAAAAAGATGCATGCACTCGTGGAATTGGACTTCGCCCATTTGACTTCTTAGTGAATCAAGATCATTTAGTTGTTGTGATTTTTCGGTTTCGTTCATATCTAAGCCATAGCGAATTAATTCGCGATGGAATTCTGATAATTTGCGATCTGATTGGAATAATTTTTCAGTCTGGCGTAGATCATCAGCGGTAATTGTTAATGAGCTAAGATCAGGACTTAATAGTTTTTTGTCTAGCTCCGCTAATTGATCTTTGTATTTGGCAGTAGCTTTTGGGTCTTCTTTGATGGCACTGATACCGAAAATTAGACATTCGGATAAATAGTTCGCCATTTTTTCTAAATTGAAATGATCTAACTCGTAATCTTCAGCTGTGTTGAGGATTTTTTCATAGATTGCTTTGTCGGCATATTTGCGATTGACTGTAGAGTTTTCGTCTAAGCCTTCAGCTCCATTGCCGATTTTTTCGTAATGGGTAATAGTTTCGTTGTCTTCATTGACTGGCCCAATGTGTGTAGGGTTGGCAATAAGGCTAGCGATTAACTCTGCTCGCACATTGTCGGCTTTTAGTTCGGCATTTTTCTGGAGGTCAGTATCGTTGATATTTGCAGTTTTTGTGAGAGTAGGGTTGGGGTCTCCGTTTTTAAGTATATCAATAATTGTTGTTCTTTCTTTTGAACCTAATTTAGTTTTTAGTTCAATCGAATTTTCATTTGAGCTAAGGTTAATTATTGTTTCGTTTGGTTTTAGATCGAATTCTTTAGATATTATATAATCATCTGACTTGTTGCTGGTAAGTACGAAACTGAGTTTATAAATTTTCTTATTCTTGCTGTTTGTTTCAGTTATTAGAATAATATTATTGCTATGTAGATTGTTCAGATGCACATCAGTTAAGCCTCTACTATTTAGTAAATTTTTGTTACTTTGATCTTCTTTTTGAATTATTTCAGCATCAGTTGCTATCTTAATAA
>CAZXGE010000143.1:0-634 GCA_964640445.1 uncultured Candidatus Peribacteria bacterium | reverse complement strand
TTTTAACCATTTGAGGAGAGCCATCTAGATCATATATAATTTCCGGTGGGAAACCGTCTTTTGCTAGGTTATCTTGGATTTCTTTCGTAAATCCCATTTCTTCTAGAAATTCTTGTTCTTTTTTAATCGATTCGATTTTTTCACTTTGTTGTTGGGTATTGAATTTAATCTTTTCAGCTTCTAGATATTAGTCTTTGGCTGTCGCTAGTTCGTTGCTACCAAGGTCTAAGCGAATTTGATCTAGAGTTGGTTTGTATCGATTGAAGGCATCTGAATTGAGGAATGTGTTAATGCCACTTGTGAGATTGCCATTGTTGCTATCGAAAATTGTTTCTAATTCACCGTCACTGTTGGCTAAGACTTCATAAACTGTGGCAATGGTCTCGTCGCATGTGAGACTTTCTTTGATTGTTTCGTTTTCGTCCTCGTCGCTATCTGGGTTGGGAATTTCTACATTATATTTTTTATCTTCACTTAGACTTGGAAAGTTGACTACGGTTAGTTTGCCTCCATTATTTTTATCTCTTTCGATGTAGCCTTTTTTAATCGCTTTGTCTAAGCCACCGGCAACATAAATTGTGATTGCCGTCATTACTTCTGGCGCTTCGTTGAAGTCGATAGCTTCGAATTCATC
>CAZXGE010000142.1:0-1861 GCA_964640445.1 uncultured Candidatus Peribacteria bacterium | reverse complement strand
AAGTTTTGGTTTTTATTCAAACTAAATGGGAACTTAAAAAAATTGAACAAGAACACGAAGGTGAAATTGTGAAAATGCTAGACAAATCAGAAGCTGAACTTAAAAGTAAATCTAAGGAAAAAGCTCAGAAAATTATGGCAGAGGCAATGCAGAAATATGCAGCTGAGACAGCGTCTGAGTCTACGGCCACACTTGTGGAATTGCCTTCGGATGACATGAAAGGACGGATTATTGGACGCGAAGGTCGTAACATCAATACTTTTGAGCATATTGCTGGTGTTGATGTGATTGTTGATGATACTCCTGGTACAGTCATTATCTCCGGTTTTGATTTGGTGCGTCGTTATATTGCTAAAGTTGCCCTAAAAAGACTGGTTACAGATGGGCGGATTCATCCTGCTAGAATTGAGGAAACTTTGGAAAAAGTTAGAGAAGAGGTTAATGTGATGATTAAGGAGTTAGGTGAAAAAGCTGCTTATGATGCAGGTGTTGTTGGTTTGCCGCCAGAGCTTGTTAAATTGCTTGGTCGCTTGAAATTCCGAGTTAGCGATGGGCAGAATGTGCTGAAGCATTCGTTGGAAGTTAGTTTCTTGGCAGGTCAATTGGCTGCTGAGTTGGGTGGGAACGTCAATTTGTGTAAGAAGGCTGGCTTGCTTCATGATATTGGCAAAGCGGTAGATCATGAGATCGTAGGGCATCATGCACATATTGGTGCTGATATTGCTCGTAAGTTCGGTATGCAGGAGGAAGTTTGTGAGGCAATTAAAGCCCATCACGGTGATCCAGAGCCTAAATCTTTGGAGGCTATGATCGTCGATGTCGCTAATTTGATTGCTAATAATCGCCCTGGTGCTCAGGTTGATAATTTGGATAATTTTATCAAGCGGATGGAGGAACTGGAAAATATCGCTAATGGTTTCCCTGGTGTGGAAAAATCATACGCGTTGCATACTGGGACAATGGTGAAAGTAATTGTAGATCCAGAGGAGCTTAGTGATTTGGAGGCGAAAAGATTGGCTAATGATATTGCTCGCAAGATTGAGTCTGATTTGTCTTATCAGGGGCAGGTTAAGGTTGTCGTCTTGAGAGAAAAGAGAGCATTTGATTATGCTGGCTAGTTGGCTCTTCTAGGAAATATTGACAGTTAAAAGCATGTTGAATATATTAATTAGCGCTTAGCACTTTCGAGTGCTAGCGAAATGATTTATTAATAATTTAATCTAATATATTATGGCTACTTTGCTACCTTTGGGTGAGCATATTGTTGTGAAACCCAAGGAGAAAATTAATCAGACCAGTTCTGGGATTTTGTTGCCAGAAAAAGAGGAGCGACCTGAGGAAGGTGAGGTTATCGCAGTAGGTCCTGGGGCTCGCGGTCATGATGGTTCGAGAATGCCGATTGATGGTATTGCTGTTGGTGATACTGTTTTGTTTAAAAAATATTCGGCAGATGAATTTAAGCTTGCTGGCGAAAAATATTTGGTAGTTAGGGAAAGTGATGTAATCGCTAAACTTCCCTAATAATTCTATTAAAACCTTTATTAATAATTTAACTAAGAACTTATGGCAGGTATGCAAATTGTATTTGGAGACGAAGCTCGTCAACAATTGTTTAGTGGTGTGAAAAAACTGGCTGATGCAGTCCGTGTAACTATGGGCCCTAAGGGGTGTAATGTTGTTTTGGAAAAAAAATATGGTGCACCAATGATTACCAATGATGGTGTGACGATTGCTAAAGCGATTGAATTTAGTGATAAATACGAAAACATGGGTGCGCAGTTGGTGAAAGAAGTGGCTTCTAAGACTAATGATGTAGCTGGTGATGGTACAACTACCGCTACAGTTTTGGCTGCTGCGATTA
>CAZXGE010000141.1:1395-1966 GCA_964640445.1 uncultured Candidatus Peribacteria bacterium | reverse complement strand
ATCCCATGTTGGGCTTTTTCATATCTGCTGAAGAATCAATAGTTTCCGCAGCGGTTTTGCCCGTGATTGCAAAATGAAACTTATTTTGCACCATGGCATAAAAGTTTTTAGTAATCTCTGAATTTTTGTCATAATCAATACTACACTCACGAAATATATCGGTAATTTGTTGATATACCCTCCGTTCACTGCTGCGGATAGAACGAACACGCTCCAATAACTCACGGAAATAATCTTTCCCAAAATAGCTTCCATTTTTCAGACGCTCATCATCCATCGCAAAGCCTTTGATCATGTACTCGCGCAAGACACCTGTTGCCCATATACGAAATTGCGTCGCCCGTTTACTATTTACCCGATAACCCACAGCAATTATAGCATCAAGATTGTAGAATTCCACCGCTCTTTTAACCTCTCTTGCACCCTCATTTTGAACTGTTTCCAAAATGGAAATAGTTCCTTTTTTATCCAATTCTCCTTCTTCGTAAATATTATTGAGATGCTTCGATATTGCCGGCACTCCAACGTCAAATAATTCCGACATTCTCTTTTGCGTCAGCCACACCGTCTC
>CAZXGE010000141.1:264-1385 GCA_964640445.1 uncultured Candidatus Peribacteria bacterium | reverse complement strand
ATTTCCACTTTAATATCTCCATCTGGAGTAGTATAGAGAAGAAATTCCGTCAGATGATCTTGTGAAGAAAAACTCATGCAATTTATTTTAAACTCTCACCACCATATCACGCACCAAACCCACGCACAACAAAATCGAGCTATCTAAAAATAACAAATTCGTTAAATCTGGCTCACCACCAAAAAAGCCCCAGCAAAATCGCTGGGGCTTTTCTTCATAACACGATCACCCCTCTACCTCGTCTCAAAAATCCCACTCCCCAAGACATAGTTGGCTGTTGTAACCAACGCACCAGCGTTTTCTAGATTATAGTAACCAGTTTTGTAACTAAAATTATTATTAGACTTCAGGGGATACAAAGAGCTAGGCACAGCTCTGACGATTAGAGTCGCCACCTTGGCAGTCTCATCGAAAACATATTCGCAAGTAGTGCTGGCCAATTTGTCAGCACCGTTGCCGGTCAAAATCCGACAATTAGTCACAGTACCATTGAGGCCAATATCGGCTTTCAACCTGCCGGTACTGCTGCCATTTTTGTAATTCAAAATCAGATCAACATAATAAAGCAAATTCGCTTTTTCCAAGGCAAAATCAAAAGCCAAATCAATAGTCTCCACACCATTTCGATTAACTACCGGCGAAATAACACGCGCTCCAATCAAGGCCGAATCCACAATTTCCCGACCAAACACCGAAACGAAAACACCATCCGCAATTACAAACCCACTATTTTGCACAGCCGATCCGGCCAAAGGATTTTTGAAAGTTAAGCGCGATTCCACTTTGTTATTAGCACTCGCAACAAAGTATTCATTAGCCTTAAAGCTAAAATCCATAGTCAATAACTCTTCGCTAGCCTGATAATTGGCAGTACAACCCAAATCACGAATCACCGAACTTAGATTGACCAAACATCTGCGTAGCGTGCCATCGGCATTAAACTGCGCATAAAAACCGGCTTTCGTCAGACGATTAGATCGATTGAAAGCCAACTCCAATTTGGACACCTGCGCCGGACTTTGCGTTTTTACCAAAACACGCATCTGATTGACCACATCTGTGCCGACAACAAGCTGAGCTTCTTCACCCACAAGCTCCACAGCTTCAACAAAAGGAGCATA
>CAZXGE010000141.1:0-254 GCA_964640445.1 uncultured Candidatus Peribacteria bacterium | reverse complement strand
GATCACTAGCCGCCACCGTCACTGCCAACTGCGGTTCAGACAACAAAACCATTTCTTCGGTAGTTGCTACAGCCAAAGCAAAATCCAAAACTTGTTCCGGCTCCAACACTTGATCATCTACACAAGTCACCACAAAACTTTGGCTCAGAGCAGACAATTGCGCTTGGCTCATGATTTTCGTATCAGTAATTGGGCTAGCTGCGAATAACACACTCTGTCGATCGAAAGCCAAACCATCGCTCAAACTACTAAGA
>CAZXGE010000140.1:0-2017 GCA_964640445.1 uncultured Candidatus Peribacteria bacterium | reverse complement strand
TGGAAAGACTGTGTATCCGCAAGGGTACCGAGGGTTCGAATCCCTCTCTCTCCGCACAAAAATATGGTATCGGTAAAATAGATTATTTGAGTAGAGAAATTTAAGCTAGAATGATGAATCATGGATAAGCAAACAATTGATACCTATAATAGAATGGCGAAGGAGTATGACAATGAGACTGTTGATTTTTGGGATCGTTTCCCACGAACATACCTCGATAAATTTATTGAACTTTCTGGAAAGAGAGTGGTAGATATAGGAAGTGGTCCAGGTAGAGACGGTTTACTTCTTCAGCAAGCAGGTAAATTGGTTGTTTGTGTCGATGCTTCAGAGGCGATGGTAAAGCTTTCTACAAACAGAAGCCTTGAATCTGTTCTTGCAGACTTTGAGAATTTGCCGTTTGAGAATGAATCTTTTGATGGTGTTTGGTCATATACCGCACTGCTCCATGTTCCAAAGAAATCTCTCGGTGTTTCTGTGAAGGAAATTTTACGTATTCTCAAGCCCTCTGGAATTTTTGCACTCGGTCTTATTGAAGGTGACACGGAGGAGTATAGAGAAAGTTCTGGTGTTGCAATGCCGCGCTGGTTTAGTTTTTATCAGAAGGACGAGGTTGTAGATTTTTGCAAACAATGTGGTTTCGAGCTTGTATATTTTGAAACTTTTAAGCCTCGCACCAAAAACTATCTCAACTTCATTTTTCGAAAAGTGTAGGTTATTACTAATAAAGAGCTATAAAAATTTAAATGGAAACAAAAAACAATACAATCATAATTGTTTTACTTGCGCTTATTATCGGACTTTTAATCGGTTATTTTGGTTCATCACGAATGCCGTTTATGTCAGGGAATCGTTCGGAGGGTTTGTCTGGTACTCGTTCGGGTGGCATGCATGGCGCGATGGATGGCATGATGATGGGTTTGCAGGGAAAAACAGGCGACGAACTTGATGAGGCGTTTCTTACTGAAATGATTGTTCATCATGAGGGCGCTGTCAGTATGGCGCGCACGCTTGTGGCTGGTACAAAACGTCCGGAGCTTTTGAAGCTTGGTAACGACATCATCACCGCCCAGACAAATGAAATTCAGATGATGACACAGTGGAGAAAGTCTTGGTTTGGTAGATAGTGAGGATTCAAAAAATATATGAAGCATTTTTCAATAATTGAACAGCCGACAAGGGAGGCAATAAAGGCATTTGTTGAAAAAAGAAACCTAACAGAATATTTTCCTCAAGATTATGTGCATCCACAAGAAGACTATCTCATTGCCTCAAATGAGCTACCTATATTTGTGGTATCTGATGGAGTCACGTTAAATTTTAAGAAGTTGATTGAATATAAAAGAGAATATCCAAATCCTTCGCCCGCGGGTGAGGTCGCAAAGATATTTTGTGAAGCTGTTCAAGAAAACGCAAAGAATAATTATTTGAATTTTAATTTTGAGAAAATTATAGAAGTGTTTCAAAGTGCTAATTTGGCGGTGAGTGATTACAATTCCAAGATTGGGAAAAGCGAGGTTTGTGGAAATCCTACAGGTTTTTATTCAGCCACAGGGGCATTTACGGTGATTAAAGAAAACAAAGCCTATTGGGCTTCGATATGTGATGCGTTTTTTGCACATTTCGATAAAAATATGAATCTTAAGTTTATGTCTACTGGAACATGTTCACCTTATGCAGTTATTAATGGCGAGGAACGAATGGCTCAGCACATAGAGAGAGGTGTTGTTGACCTTCAAGAAGGAGATAAAATTTTTGTTTTTACTGATGGATTTGAACATTATGTTAAAAATATAGAATTTCTCATGCTCTTTAAAGATTGGACAGAAGGTCTAAGAGAGCGAGTTGAAGCGTTTTCCAGAATGATGAACTTAGAAAACCCGGAATATTATGGACACGAGCGATCACTTATTGTGATTGAGATTTAGTGATTGTCGCTAGTAAATCGTAATGAAAAAAATCAGGGTCAAAGTGAGTGCTGGGGCAAAGACAGAAAAAGTTGTCGAGGTTGAACCGG
>CAZXGE010000139.1:508-2032 GCA_964640445.1 uncultured Candidatus Peribacteria bacterium | reverse complement strand
TCCTAAGATCATAATGCAAGTAAACTTGCCTTATGACTTCTACGTTCGGGGTGTAAACAAAGTTTGTACCCCTCTCTCCTAAGATCATAATGCAAGTAAACTTGCCTTATGACTTCTACGTTCGGGGTGTAAACAAAGTTTGTACCCCTCTCTCCTAAGATCATAATGCAAGTAAACTTGCCTTATGACTTCTACGTTCGGGGTGTAAACAAAGTTTGTACCCCTCTCTCCTAAGATCATAATGCAAGTAAACTTGCCTTATGACTTCTACGTTCGGGGTGTAGCGCAGTTGGCTAGCGCGCCTGGTTTGGGACCAGGAGGTCCTGGGTTCAAGTCCCAGCTCCCCGACCATTTTTCTTAAATCAAGATCAGTACCAAAGCCAAAGCAGCCATGCTTAGGTTTTCGACGATTGTGACATAACCGACTGGTACATCGAGCAAATTGCCCATGCAAGCGCAGCGTAGGTTTTCTTTTTTGACGATTTTGTTAACTATTCCGATTGTACCCACGATCATGACAGCAAATTCAGCCCAAAGTAGTGCTGCTGGATGGAATTTTAAGAGCATTAAAAAGCCAAAGCTAAGTTCGATAAAAGGGTACAAATAGGCGTAAAATTTGCTCCTTGCGGCAATCAGGTCGTATTTGGCAAAACCTTCGGCAAATTGGTTTAGGTCCATCAGTTTCAGTCCGCCAAAGACCAAGAAAAAGCCAGCCATTAAATCAGAAGCCAAATTGCTAAATTGCCAAATTCCAAGTGCAAACTCGCGGATGCTTAGTAGTGAAGATGCTAATGTGATCAACATTACCGCAATGATAAGGCGCTTATATTGATTCATGTTTTTAGGTGTTAGATTAACTACAGCCAAGCACTAAATAGTTCTTGTGTCTAGCATTTAAGATTGCCACTGTCTTTAGAAGCAGGCTAGAATCAAGCTAATTACTCGATAAAAAAATAATTTATGACTGACTTCAAAGTTGTGGCGGCGTTTCTAGGTGGTTTAGCCTCTTTCTTAGCACCTTGTGTCTTGCCACTTATTCCTGGCTTCTTGGCTTATATTTCCGGAACTACTGTGGGCGAATCCAAGTCACATCGCTATACTGTATTTTTAAATAGCGTCTTCTTTGTTCTGGGTTTCTCTTTAGTTTTCTCATTGCTCGGCGTTTTATTACAAACGATTTTGGCCAATGTAGCTTACGAAGTACAGACTTGGTTGGCTCGGATCGGTGGCGTGATTATCATCTTCTTCGGTTTGTATCTAACTGGTTTGATCAAAATTAATTTTTTGAAAAGCGAGAAAAAAATGTCAATTCAAAGAAAAGATGGACGCAGTAGTTATTTGACTTCCTTCTTATTTGGTTTGGCTTTTGCAGCTGGTTGGACACCTTGTGTCGGTCCAGTTTTGGCTGGGATTTTGGGCTTGGCTGCTACCGCTCCTGGTTCAGCTTTCGGTTTGCTTGTTGCTTATACAATGGGTCTTGGGTTGCCGTTCTTGATTGTTGGTTTTTTCACAGGCGAAGCACTC
>CAZXGE010000139.1:0-498 GCA_964640445.1 uncultured Candidatus Peribacteria bacterium | reverse complement strand
AAGTTCCGCTCCAAATTGCGTTATGCTGAGCTTGTTTTTGGCTTGCTATTGATCGGTTTGGGTATTTTGATCTTCACCGAAAATTTATCCCTTGTAGCCAATTTCGACTTCTTAAACAAACTAATTACTAAGTAATCAATTCTTAAAATATATTTTATGCAAAAATTCGGTCTAATTATTATTGTTGTTCTAATTGTCGGTAGTATTTTCTATTTGGAAGCCAAGAAACCTAAATTCGAAGATGTCGATCCAAGTGAGCAAGTTGTTAGTACTGTCGTGGAAGATGCAGACAAAGCAAAGAAGTATGACAAAGCTATTGAGATTTCCACACCGGATGGATTTATTAATACAGATTCGGTGAAAATTGCTGATCTAATTGGTAAAAAGGTGATCATGGTCGAGTTCTGGACTTATAGCTGTATCAATTGTCAGCGTACAACACCTTATTTGAATAGTTGGTATGAGCGTTATCAAAAGGATGGCTTAGAAATCATCGGT
>CAZXGE010000138.1:0-2085 GCA_964640445.1 uncultured Candidatus Peribacteria bacterium | reverse complement strand
GCAGCACAGCTTGTTGATCCGGGTTTTTTGACTTGGTTCGTCGGTATGGTAAAGCGTTTGCGAGCTGATTTTGTTTTTGTCCATTTGAATGCGACTCAAGAACTTTTTCAAAATCGTGGTGATCAACAATATGTTGGTTTTAAGGATGCATTGAAGTTAGCAATTGCCAAGCTGCCAGTTCCTGTTTTTTTGAAGGAAGTTGGGCATGGTTTGCCTATTTCGACAATGCAGGAGTTTGATCAGCTTGTCTCAGGTTTTGATTTGGCGGGACGCGGTGGGCTTAGTTTTGCGGAGGTGGAGGCTTATCAGAATGGTAGTGCTGATTTGTTGCATTTGGCGAAACAGTGTGGGGTTTCGACAATTGAATTGCTGGCGGCACTGGATGGTGTTGGCTTGAAAGGGAAAATAATTGCTGGTGGTTCATTGTGGTATGCTGCTGATCTGATCAAAGCGTTGGCATTGGGGGCTGATTTGGGGGCGATGGCATCTAGGTTCCTTTGGGAGTATGAGCGGGGCGGTCATAAGGGATTGCGGAATTTTATGGAGAATTATCGTCAGGAATTGCGGTTAGGGTTGGCGGCGTTGGGGGTGGTTAATCTATCTGAATTACGACAGCAAGGACAAAAATTAATTATAAAATCCTCTGGCGAGAATTTGAGATAAAGATTATAGTGTTGATCCTAAATGCTATTGTTTGTTTATGGATCTAGTTTTGATTATTTTGCTGTCGCTGGTGGTTGTCGGAATTGGTTATTTGGTTTGGGAGCTGAAGTTCGCTCGAAAACCCGAGGCTAATGATCAAACTTTGACAGTGCTACTGAATCAATTAGATAATTTGCGCAGGGAGCTTAGTGATTCTAGCGGTCAAAATCGTAAGGAGATGCAAGATCGGATCGATAATATTTCTTTGCAAATTAATCGTCATCAAGTTAGTTCTCATGACATTATCAAGGAAATTACACAGAAGCTGGCGAATTTAGATGCGACCAATAAGCAGGTTGTGTCTTTTGCTGAGCAGATGCAGAATTTAGAAAATATCTTAAAAAATCCAAAACAGAGGGGTGTACTTGGTGAGTTTATGTTGGAGTCTTTGTTGCAAAATGTTTTGCCACCTCATCATTATGAGATGCAATATAAGTTTAAAAATGGCGAAGTTGTTGATGCTGCTGTTTTTTTCCGCGATATGGTGATTCCGATTGATGCTAAATTTTCTTTGGAAAAATATAATCAGATGATGCAAGAGATGGATGCTACAAGGCGTGGTGAGATTGAAAAGGAGTTTAAGCGAGATGTCAAAAATCGGATTGATGAAACTGCTAAGTATGTACGCCCTTCGGATGGCACTACTGATTTTGCTTTTATGTTTATACCGGCGGAAGGTGTTTACTACAATTTGTTGATATATGATGTAGGGAGTGTGAAAGTTAATACTCAAGATTTGGTTGAGTATGCTTTTAGTAAGAGGGTTGTGATTGTCTCTCCTACTTCATTTTATGCTTATTTAAAAACAGTTCTCCAAGGTTTGAAAGCATTGCAAATCGAAAGTCAGGCTAAGGAAATCATGGGTCGAGTTGGTGATTTGTCTCGTCATTTGACTGCTTATGGTGATTTTATGAATAAGGTTGGTAATCATTTGGGAACAACAGTAAGTATGTACAATCAAGCATCGCGGGAGTTTAGGAAGATTGATAAAGATGTAATTAAAATTACTGCTGGCGAATATGCGATTGGTGGTGAAGCGGTGAGTTTGGATAAGCCATCTGATAATTTTGATAATTAAAATTTGTTTGATCTAGATGCGTACGGTTTCGGTTCCACTGAAAATTATTTGGCTCGGTGAATATGCTTGTTTGTATGATAAAAAAGCATTAGGACAAACTTTATTGGGGCTTAATTTGAGGTTAATTGAAGACCAAAAAGCACCAGCATTAGTTGAGCCAATTGCTAGTTTTGTGGAGCGATTTTGGGATGTGATGCAGGCCAATTTTCCAGGCTTTGATCGAGGAGTGATACCGCCATTTCGTGTGGAGTCGGATGCGCCATTTGGTATTGGTTTAGTTACTTCGTCGGCATTGGCTGTAGCTT
>CAZXGE010000137.1:403-2137 GCA_964640445.1 uncultured Candidatus Peribacteria bacterium | reverse complement strand
GGTTGGAAAAATTAAGAGACAGCGGTAATGGGCTAAAAAATGTTTTTTTGGGTGAATTTTTAGCAAAATATAAAAACGTTTTGACACTGCCAGATGATAATGGGAAAAGTTTAAAGCTGTTGGAGGATTTTTTCCAGAGTTATGGAGTGAAAGGTTTGAAGGCATTGGGGAGAGAGGTGGAATGGATGGAGCTTTTGTATTTAAAGCCAAGTGATGTCAATATGACGCTTGCTGAATTGCGAAAAAGTAGACCGTTGGTGAAGGCGATAGCTGGTGGTGCGGATGAGCTTAAGAAATATTTGGTAGCATTTGAGAATCCGGAATTACGTTTACCCGTTTTGACTAAATTTGATAATGTTATGATCCCTGGGTTGGACCTATTGAAAACTGAAGAGTTTTTTAAGAAATTTGTGGTGATGCACGGTGATTTGTTAGCTAAGTTGCCAGAGGCGGAGGTGAAAGCTATTTTGCAAAATTTGTCTCAATTTAAGAAAGGCGGAAAATGGTTAATGAACAATGTTTTAGATAGTAGGATTGTAAGCGGAGAGCAGGTTGTGAAAGCGATTCCAAGAATTGAAGAGGTTGCCGATTTGTTAGCGCAAGTGTCGAATGTTGATAAGGATCTGATTAGATCTGTTAAGATTCGTGCGATACAGAATCAAGATTTTTTTGAGATAGTTAGAGAAATGAAGGTTAGGGATGCTGCAAATTTGCAAGCTGGTGCTGAGTTGAAAAAATTATTGGCTCTAAATGATGATGCGATAAAGGTTGTTGCTAGTAAGGTGGTGACTATGAGTAGTGTAAGTAAGTGGTCAGAACTGTGGCTGGAATTTGATGATTTGTATCTTATTGATAAGACGACTGTTTTGAGAAATAAGTTTGGGACTGTTGCGGAGTTAGATGCTAAGCCGGCACTGAAAACATTTTTGAATACATATGGTAGTGAGATTGATAAGTTGCATAAGAAGCATCAGGATGAGATTGTTAAGATGTTTAAGGTGCTTACCTACATTTAGATTGATGAGTTAATGAATAGTCCGGAGCTTGCTAAGTATATGAAATCGAGATCGGTTGTGAATTTGGCTAGATTCCCTAGGGCGGTAGGTTTGTATCGTTGGTTGGTGAGTGGTGGTCGGTTGATGAAGGGTGTGACATTTGTAGGTGCGCTGGTTCATATTTTGGATGCATATGATGCTTATGATCGTAAATCGGGGTTTTTGGATAGTGATGGGAATTCGCGCAATGAATTAGCAGCTGAGGCGTTGGATGATCAGGCATGGGCTAAAATTTGGAATGTGCCGATGGAATATTTACTTTATCAATTATCGATTAGTTCGATTGCTGCTGGAGTACTCCCGGTGACGTCTCTCTGGTTACTTACTGATCGTATGCTTAAAGAAACTACCGAAAAACGTGTTGACTGGGCAAGAACTGCTGATGATTGGCGGAAGTTTGGTAATAATGATAAGGTGATGTTTTTGCGGTCGTTGGAAAAATTGGATTTGAGGTTGAATCGCAATACTGAAGATTTGGCACCGAAGATTACGGATGGAATTTTGTCATCTATTGGCGTGATTGATCAAGAAGATGTAGATTTTGCTGATAGGGGTAGTCGGATGGCGATCTGGGAATCTTTTTATAGTTTGTTGAAAGAAAAAGCTGATGGTGGGTCGCAACAGTATGATGCGAAAGACAAGCAATTGTTTATGCAATGGGTTTCGTACCGAACGGCAG
>CAZXGE010000137.1:0-393 GCA_964640445.1 uncultured Candidatus Peribacteria bacterium | reverse complement strand
CCTTGAAGAGGAGGATGTCCTGCGCTTCGGGCCTGTACAGATTACTGATGTGCAAGCGGTTTTGGATGAAGCAATTTTATTGATTGGAATGGTGAAGAGTGGTGAGGTGGAGAAAATTCCGGAGATTAAAGTGATACAGAAAGATGGTCAAGCAAAAAGGGACTTTAGTGAATTTGCTACAGTTGCAAAGCAGTTGCGTAAAAAGCAAATGGATAGCTTGGACAGTTCGGGAGCTGAAGCTCAGGATCTAGAGCAATATAAGGATTCGTTGGCAGTTCAGCTGCAATTTGGGCAAAAATTATTTGAGATGAAAATGGCAGATTTGCTGAAAGAGGAAGCTGGTAATGGTAAGTACGAGGAGTTTTTAAATAAGTATAATGCTAAGTATCAACA
>CAZXGE010000136.1:0-2151 GCA_964640445.1 uncultured Candidatus Peribacteria bacterium | reverse complement strand
ACAATTCGTTTTTAGCTTCTTCTTTAGACAAAGAAGCAACCCTGGCCAATTCCGCCTCCTGCTTTTTAGCAAATTCCTCCATCTCTTTCCGCTTCAGATTCAAATCCTCAACTTTTTTTAACAATTCTTTCTCCTTAGACTCAGACTGCTCAATTTTTTTATCCAAAGTCTCCTCTTTTTTAAGCAAGCGATCTTCCTGCATGGACAAATCTTTGCGCTTCTTCTCTTCCTCTCTCTTAAACTCCTCTTGCAGCTTCAAAGCTTCCTCTTTGGCCTTGAATGTCAATTCGCGAACCTCATTTTTGGCATCATTAATTAGTTTCTGACTTTCACTCAAAGCCCCATCAGCCTGACGCTTAAGATATAGATTACGACCAACATAACCGGCAGCAGCCCCGGCAATAATGGTAAGAATATAGTATGCAAACATGTAGTAAACAGTTAAGGATAACTGCTTTCTTGCAACGAAATCTTAATACGAACCAAACCAATTTTTAAGAATTTATTTCTATTTTTCCTGATATTCTTAAGTTTCTTTATTTTTTAAGATCCAATTTTATTGCAACAAAGCTTTCGCTAATCAAATTAATGAAATCAAAATTCAAAGTCAACAATGAAACTAGAATCCAACTGGAAAATTTTAGGAATATTTTAAGTTTTTTTAAAGTCCAAGCTTTAAACTAAAACCAAATCTAACAAAAAACTATCATGTTCAAATCCTCACTCCCCCAAAACATCTCTCTCAAATTAAGCAAAATTTTACTACTATGCTTAATTTCAAGTTTCTTTCTAGTTGCCAAAGCAAACACAACAAAGCTTATCATTACTGAAATTAACAATGGTGTTAGTAGCGATCTCGAATGGATCGAAATCAAAAATATTAGCGACAATGCTATTCCCCTCGAACAAATTAGATTTATCGAAGCTGGTGTTGCACATAAGGTCACACACCCAGAAATTACCGAAATCAAAAGCCAAGAAACAATATTAGTTGCCAACAAAGCCGAACTCATCACTGACATAAATCCCGACTCCATATTGGATTCAACTTGGCAAAGTTTGAGCCTAGATGGAGAAACCCTAGCTTTATCTGTAAACGATGTTATCGAGGATGAAATTAACTACCCTTCTAGCTCAGTAATTGTCGGCTTCACACTCAACCGCCAAAAAGACAATTCTTGGATCCAAAAAAGCGCGACTCCATTAACTAGCGAATTCGACGAACAAACAACAGTAACTAATTTAGAAAAAAACCAAATAACAGCCAGCGAATTAAGCCTAGAATCAGAAAACAGCAACAATATTTTACTTGAATTATACATCGAAAACTCGAACCAAGCACCAACTACAGACATATATTTAAACGAAACATTAATCGCCTTACCAGCAATCACGACAAACTTATTCACTATAAAATTAGAAAAACCAAGCACTACAGATTATGCAATCATATTTAAAAATAATTATACAAACGAAACCACAGAATCAATTTGCCTAAACTCAACAAACAACAACTGCCTAAATCTAGAACTTCTAAAGGCCAACCAAAGTTACGCCAAAAACATAATTAAGTTTAGTAATCATCTAGAAACCGATTGGCAATTAACCAATCAAAAAACTTTGAACCAAAGTAACTCATTTCAAAATTCAGCCCCTACTGCCAACTTCCAGACCGAAACGGGAAAAAATATTAGCACAACAGCCCAAACCATCAATCTAACCAACACCTCCACCGATTCAGACCAAGATGAACTTACCTATAACTGGTTTGTTAACAACCAATTCCAAACATCAAACAAAAATTTCACCTTCGAACAAAAAACACCAAGCGAAATCATAATAAAACTAATAACAATCGACCCTTTTGGTGCCCGCAGCCAAATTGAAAGAAACTTCATTTACTATCAAAAACCCGCACCAGAAATAGTTTATCAAGATAAAATCGTCTATCAGGACAAAATCATCGAAACAAAAACTAACTGCAGCACAACAAGTAGCAAAACCACGACGACAACAAATAACAACTCCAGTAAAAACGACAACCAAGCGAATGACATCGACCCAAATCTCAAAAATCTACGCATCATAAGCTTACTGCCAAATCCCGAAGGCACAGATACACACAAAGAAAGTTTAACACTTCAAAACACG
>CAZXGE010000135.1:0-2287 GCA_964640445.1 uncultured Candidatus Peribacteria bacterium | reverse complement strand
TGGTCCCATGACAATTAATTTCAAATCGCTAATCAGATTAATAAGATTTGTTGCCAGTGAGCGCAAACCAGCATGGAAATCCATGAAGCTATTCATGTTGTTGCTAATCTCTGTATTGCAATTGGCCATTGTGAATTGATGTCCTGTAATTGCGCTAAGGTGTTTGGTAACTAGTGCTTGGTAGTTAGGGTCGGTATTAATGCCAGTACCTAAGGCTGTGCCCCCAAGTCCTGAGATTGTTAGCCTTTTGGCTAATTCCGAGACTAGATCTTTGCTTTTGGCTAGGGCATCGTGATAGCTCAAGAAACTTTGCCCGAATGTCACAGGCACGGCATCTTGCAAATGGGTTCTGCCAACTTTGACTACGTCTTTGTAAATTTCGACTTTTTGTTTTAGTGTTGATAGAAGCTTGTCGCATGCTTCAATTAATTTTGGTAGCTCGTTAAGGATTGCCACTCTTGTCACAGCTGGGATAACATCATTGGTCGATTGGGACATGTTCACATGGTTGTTGGGATGAACAAGGCTGTATTCGCCTAATTTGCCACCCAGCAATTCATTAGCTCTATTGGCAATAATCTCATTGAAGCACATATTATAGGTTGTGCCGGCACCAGCTTGGTAAACATCAACAATATAATATTTGTCAAATTTGCCTTCGATAAACTCTTGGATAGCTGTTTCGATTGCTTGTTTTTGAGCATCGGAAATATCTTGCAGTTCATAATTGGCGTATAATGAAGCTAATTTGACCTGAGCGATTGCTTTGAGAAAACTTTTAGGTGCAACCTCTCCACTAATAGGGAAATTTTGACTGGCTCGAACAGTAAATGCACCAAAATAGCTATCCGCAGAGACATTTACTTCACCCAAGCTATCGATTTCGATTCTTGTGTTAACTGTTTCCATATATTTATATTACTAGTTAATTTGATAATACGATGAGTAGCAAGTTATGCGGTCGACACAGAATTTCGCATCTTTTAGAACTTACAATAAATTTATAACGAAATAATTGATAATCTGCTAGATCTAAGTTAAAATTAGGTAAAATAAATAGAAAATTAATCTATGGCTAGAAGAAGAAGGAAATCAAGTGTTTTGCGCTCATTTTTTCTGGAGAAATCCAAACCGAAAATTTCTGCTCGCACAGCCAAAGCATTGCAGTTAGAAGTTCAAGCTGAAGTCAAAAATGCAATTTATGGTGTAGTACTGATGACTTTAGGAGCGTTGGTAATTTTTAGTTTATTTAATGGCTTGGGCGTATTTTCCATTTTGGTAAAGAAGGCGCTTAGTCCTGTTATTGGCTATGGTGTATATTTCATACCACCGATGCTGATTTTGTTTGGTTTGTTTTTGCTTTTCAATAAAGATCTGCGAATCAATACAGCCAAAATTTTGGGTGTATTTTTATTTTTTGTTTCAATTCTCAGTATTTTGCACCTAGCGATCCCCGTAGAGCAAATTTTTACAATTGCCAAGGAAGGAACGCACGGTGGGCTGATTGGTTATCTGACTAATTTTTTATTGCGTGATAAATTGGCAATTAGCGCTGTTGCCTCGGCAGTGATTTTTGTCAGTATTTTTTTGATTGCAACTCTCTTAACTTTTGAGACTGCTGTAATTCGCTTGATTGCATCTTTGTTTACCGAAGAAGAAACAGTTACTACATCCAATGCTGTCAAAAGTGCTGAAAAATTGCCTGTTGTTAGTAAAAAAGTAACTAAAGAAGAGGAAGGCGTACAGATTATTAAACCTCAGTTTGTTACTGACGAGCGTGAAGTTGTTCAGAAAGCGACTTATGAGCCAGATTATCGTGAAGTAGAGATGGAAGAAGCAGAAGAAACTGAGCAACAAAAGTTGCCTATGGAAGCAGACCCTTTGGGTTCCAATACCTTGTCTACGATCATAACAACATGGGAAAAGCCTAGCCTGGATCTACTTGAGGACAAAAGTTCAGAAGTTTACGCTAACGATCGTGCTCTGCGGTCAAATGCGGAAAAAATTCGTAAAAAGCTTGAGCAGTTTGGGATAAAAGTAGTAATGAAAAATGTGCATGTAGGTCCGACAGTAATTCAGTATACACTTAAGCCTAATGAAGGTGTGAAATTGTCTCGTATTACTACGCTCAAAAATGATTTGGCCTTAAGTTTGGCAGCACAGTCGGTCAGGATTGAAGCTCCGATTCCCGGTAAGTCATTGGTAGGGATCGAAGTACCATCCGAGCACAGATCTACTGTCTATCTGCGTGAAATCATGGTATCTCCACAATATGTGGAATCGACCA
>CAZXGE010000134.1:0-2303 GCA_964640445.1 uncultured Candidatus Peribacteria bacterium | reverse complement strand
TGTTTAAGATCATGAATTAGGTTTTTGATCTGATCGACACCGCCAATTTCGTTGTAGGCTTTGTCGAGGTCGTCCTTGTGTTCTATTTTTTTGTTCAATAGCTCTTGGTAGTCAGCACCGAAGTGACGCCACTGAAAGCCATAGATCGGCCCCAATTCCCCATCGGGTTTTGCCCAGGCATTCCAAATCGGGGTATGCTGAGTTAAATTTTCGTTGATGTTAGTGGAGCCGCGCAAAAACCAAAGTAGCTCGTGAAGAATGCCGGTGAAGAGCACTTTTTTGGTTGTTAAGAGCGGGAAACCTTCGCGTAGATCATATTTTCTTTGCATCCCAAAAAGGGAAATTGTGCCCACACCGGTGCGATCTTCCTTCTTTTCCCCGTGTGCTAAGACCTCTTCGACTAGGCTTAAGTATTGCTTTTCTGCATTGCTCATAAGTATTTATTAGTTTGGTTTCATGGTTTCAGTTTAATAAGTTTCTGGCAAAAGTACAAACTTTAAAAAATATTTGACAATTACGAAAAAGAGGAATAATTTCTGAGGTACAACTTAATCAAGCACAAAAGTGACTGACTTTGCGGCAAATCAAAGGTTAGCAAAAAATGCTTTAGTTTCGAGCTTGGTTAAAGTTGTCGCTATTAATATTATTCTCCTTCTGATTTAGACGGGAGGATTTTTTTGTTTTACTAAAAACCCCCCTCTCGTCCAAAAACTGGTCGAGGGGGATTTTTTATTTTCACATTATTTTTTTAACCACAAATAACATGTCATGTGAAGATGCTGGATATTATAATAAAGGCGAATTTGCGCCTAGTAATTTAAATACTCATTGCCAAGCAGATGGTGTACCTGATGCCGAAAGTGCTGAGCATGCGGCTGAAGCGGAGATATCGGCTTTGACAACCGCAGTTGCGAAAGAGGTTACTAGCACTACATCAGACTACCCCGATGGCTACGGCTGGGGCGTCTAGCCCACCACTATTTGACTAGCAGACAATTACACCATAAGATATAGACTAGCTTTTGAACTAGAATAAATGTCTATGCGCGTAATTGTTGGCATGTCGGGCGGTGTTGATTCGGCGGTATCGGCTGCACTTTTGGTTCAGCAGGGGCAAACGGTCGAAGCTGTGTTTATGAAAAACTGGCAGGACGATGATCAAAAATTTTGTACAGCAGAACAAGATTATGCTGATGTACGAGCTGTTTGTGAGCAGATAGGCATCCCCTACTTCACTTACAACTTCGAAAAAGAATACTGGGAGCATGTGTTTCAGTTATTTCTCGACGCTTTCCAAAAAGGCTATACGCCCAATCCCGACATTCTTTGCAACCAAGAAATTAAATTCAATTTTTTCCTAAAAAAAGCCCTGAAAAGCGGTGCCGATAAAATTGCCACTGGTCATTATGCGCAGATTGTCGCGAATCCTGATGGTAGTTTCGATTTACTGAAAGGTGCCGATACGAACAAAGACCAAAGTTATTTTCTTTGCCGGCTAACACAAGCGATGTTGGCCAAAACAATTTTCCCAATAGGCCATTTAGCCAAAAGTGAAGTTAGGCGAATTGCCGCTGAGCAAAATCTCAAAGTTAAAGACAAAAAAGACAGTACCGGGATTTGCTTTGTGGGAGAGCGTGATTTCCGTGATTTTCTCAAACAATTTATTCCTGCCACTGCTGGCGATATTATCGATCTCAATGGCAAAAAAGTTGGCACGCACACAGGCAGCATGTATTACACAATCGGCCAAAGAAAGGGTCTCAACATCGGTGGACCTGGCGAGCCTTGGTTTGTGTGCGACAAAGACGTGAAAGCCAATACAATCACTGTTTGCCAAGGCGAAAACCACCCGGCCCTGCTCAAAAAAACTGTAATCACCGAAGGGTTCCATTTTATTAATAAGCCAATCGCTGTTGGCTTTGTAGGTGCGGCCAAAATCCGCTATCGTCAAATGGATCAAGCTTGCATACTCACGGAAATCGACAGTGATGGTAACTACCATTTTGAATTTACGGAACCGCAAAGAGCTGTTACCCTAGGGCAAGAATTAGTGCTTTATGCTGGCGATATTTGCCTTGGCGGCGGGATGATTGTTGGTAGTATTTAGTTAAAGGCTGCAAAAAATAAACCTATGAAAAAACGCAAGAAATATATACCGAAATTAAGCCCAGAGTTGCCAGAGTTATTTGTGGCTAAACTCAAAGAACTATTCTCCGAAGCTGATTTTCAATTGATCATGGCTGGCTTTTCGAAAAATTGCAAAACTTCTCTGCGGATCAATACGCTCAAGACTGATCCAGAAA
>CAZXGE010000133.1:0-2374 GCA_964640445.1 uncultured Candidatus Peribacteria bacterium | reverse complement strand
CAATTACATCATACCAATGCCCAACTATCAATCTGAATTTATCAATGTTATTAGGCCTTAACTTTCTCATCAAAACAGTCAATCTTAATTGCAACAATTCAAGAAAATCAACCTTACTATCTCTAACAACACCACCTTTCCATAAAGTCTCCAAGGCCAACCCAACATCGCGTCTTAGCCGAGAATCACCTTGCAAAGAACTGTAAATACCAGCCACTTCTTTGCCACACATATCCTCAATATAATTCGGATCAAAATCCTGTTGCAACACTGTAGCAACTACAGGAGCTTTAAATTCAACTGTTTTAGCGTTTTGCCCAACGCCTGATGAACCCATCGGAGCAGAGATCTGTTCCCCACTTGTCTTGGCCTCATCCACTTCAAACGGCTTCGGATAAATAATTTTATATTTCTGAACTACTTCATGAATTCTATTATTATTCAAAAAATCAAATTTATGATCTAACAAAAATCCAACCACCAAACCAATATTCGCATCTCCTTCTCGTAAATGGTCAAGCCAATTAACAAAGACAATTTCAAAATCATTCACATTTTTGCCTTTAAGCAAATCGAACAAACCGTTAAAGTAAATACCAATATTAGTCAAATTATGGTAGTTAGCATCTGACTTATCCTTAGGAAAATCAAGCGACCACAAATCGACAACCAAAGACAATCCAACTGAACTCAAATGCTCCTTCGGTACATCTATCTGACTAACCTTGTCAATCAAGCTCGAATCAACTCTATAATCACCATCTGCAACAAACAAATCCCCGGACAATAATTTTAATACACCTTTATCTTTGGCTTCACGAAAGCTAAATTCATTTTTAAAGTCGAAATTACCTGGCAATTCTGGATAAGCTTCATTTTCAATGTAATAAGCGTTTTGACGCCAATAATGCCAAACATAAGCACGTTCCAGCCTCATACGCAAATCACCAGAAGGATCAAGTACTTCCACTCTTCCTATCAATGTCTTAAGCAAAATAGGATCTTTTTTAAAATCACCAAACTCATCATGCAATTTATCAACGGCGCCATATTGATTATTCACAGTTTTAAACAGCAAAGACTCTAGATTCAAAACGATAGACCTACATTGATTGCAAAGTCAGATTAATCGATTGCAATTTCAGACTACTCAACTCCTCCCCACCATGTATCAGCGGCTGCGCATCAATCAATTGCCAAAGCAAGTTATAATCTCGATGCTTAGCTATATATTTTGGCATATTAGCCAAAACCGAGACGACACTTAGATATTCCTGACTAGCAAGTGCCATTTTCAAACCTTCAAACAGCTTCGCAGCACCATTTTTCCGTACAAAAGTTTCAATCATGTCTTCATCTCTTAGATCTTTATCAAAATCAAGTTTACCTGTATCACTTTTAGCTAAAGAATTTTGATAATTCTTAACCAAACTCACCAACCAAGTCGGATATAATCCCGGAGTATACAGCTGCAAAACTAAATCAAGCTGCCCAGCAATCAAATCAAATAACTCAGGCCTACTCAAGCTCACATAAGGCTTTAAAAAACGACTATACAAACCACGACGAAGTTTAATATCCATATCCGCACTGATTTTCTTGATTTTCTCCGCCAGTTTAGAAAATTCTTGCACATTCAAATTACTTCCATGAAAAGCCTTTAAACCTTTATCCACTGGCAAATCTAGCTCCAAGCTCAAAATCAACCGATCTAACTCTTTAGCTCCAGCAAATTCATTCAAAATAAAAAATTCCCTCATTTTTTTTGCAAAACTTAGCCTAAAATCAATATTTGCTTCCCTACTGGCCTCAGGATTAAGACTTTTAGACCAAGACACAACTTCACGAGCAACCTTTAGCAACTCAGCTTCTACCAACTCTTTGTACCTAGATTTAGTTTCCGAACTAGCTTCACTAAATTGCTTATCACGAAAAACAATCTCATAATAATCTTGCCCCACCAGCTCCAAAACTTTAAACAAACCTAAGTGACTCTTGTGCAATTTAAGCAAATCAGTAAGACAAAAGGCTAGATCAAATTCCGCAACCTTATCTGAAGTATTTTTATTATCACTAATCAATATTGCCAACAAATCCTTAGCCGTAGCTTCCGGCACCAACCTAATTAAATCAGCATAAAGTCCGCTCTTCTCAAGAGACCATGGTACTTTTTCTACAATTTTCAAAAAATGCAACAACTTATCCTTATCAAAAAACCAAGCATAATTATTTACAAACGATGCCAAATCAAGAATTCTAGGATTATTAGTAGTAAAAAATTCATCAATCCACTTATTCACAACTATTTTCAAATTAGTAGCAAAATCTTCAACAAATGAAAATTCACCAGTCTTCTTTTCTAAATCCAAATTTT
>CAZXGE010000132.1:0-2417 GCA_964640445.1 uncultured Candidatus Peribacteria bacterium | reverse complement strand
CGCTTCCACTCCTTCAAAATAACGAACCACCGGATGCTCAGCTTTACCATGTAGCCTCTTCAAATCAGGCAATAATGTTTTCAAATGCTGCGTGCGCTCCTTCAAGCCTTCATAAATCTGTTTAGGATCGGTCGCATCAAAAAAAGTAATCTTACCCTTACGATTTGTTGTAAAAAAACCTTTCTGCACCAACTTCTCCGCAATGGAATAAGCCGTAATCCGATTGAGACCAGCCAAACTAGCCAACTTAGTGATCGTACTTTGACCCGTTTTTAAACAAGCCAAATACAATGCCGCTTCCTTCTGATTCAAATTCGTACTGGACATTATTTTTTCAATCATGTCTATGCTTATTTTGTTGTAGAAATTTTCTACATTATAATTTGGTTATAGTGATTTTCAAGTTCAAATATGCTGATAATTTTCATTTGTTGAAACTCACTACAGTTGTTTTTTCTAAGGAAAGTCAAGATTGCAAGCCAGACATTTGCTGATGTATATGCTGTAATTGTTATCAATTAATTCACTTAGGATGACAACATACACTAAGGATCAAATTCTGGAGCTGACCCGAGCTCACAATGTCCAATTTATTGATATGCAATTTTCGGACATTTGCGGTTCGCTCAAAGCTGTCACAATCCCCGTTTCCAAATTGGCGGATGCCCTAGAACACTATTGCTGGTTCGATGGCTCAAGTATCGAAGGCTTTACGAGAATTTTCGAAAGCGACATGTACCTAAAACCCGACCTCAGCACTTTCGCTATTTTACCTTGGACCAAAAATACAAACAAAGTCACAGCCAGATTTATTTGTGATGTTTATATGCCCGATGGCAGTAGATTCGAAGGTGACCCACGCTATGTCCTAGAGAAACAAGTCAAAAGAGCCGAAGCACTAGGCTACACATATTATGTCGGACCAGAATTAGAATTTTTCCTCTTTAAACCAGGTGACAATCAATCATTCAAAACAGACCCTCACGATGTTGGTGGCTATTTCGATCAAACCTTAGACCTAGCTGCCGATCTTCGCAAAGAAATGACATTCGCACTCCAAGCAATGGATATCGATGTCGAAGCTCTACATCACGAAGTTGCCGTTGGCCAACATGAAATCGATTTCAAATATGGTACAGCCATTAAAACCGCCGACAACGCCATCACCTTCCGCCATGTACTCAAAGAATTAGCTTTCCGTCACGGCCTCCAAGCTACTTTCATGCCCAAACCTATCGGCGGCATCAACGGCTCCGGCATGCATGTCCACCAATCAAATGTCTCTGGTAGCAGCAATCTATTCTTCGACGCCAACGACTCCTACAAACTCTCCAAAATGGCCAAAAGCTTCATCGCGGGCCAAATGCAACACATCAAAGCCCTCAATGCTATCCTCAATCCTTTAGTGAATTCTTATAAACGTTTAGTCGTCGGCTACGAAGCTCCAGTTAATGTAGCTTGGGCTTCCAGAAATCGCTCAGCTCTAATCCGAATCCCTCGCACAACCGCCGGTCGCGAATCAGCTACACGCGTAGAACTACGCTGCCCAGATCCTTCAGCAAATCCATATCTTACTTTCGCAGTAATGTTGGCAGCTGGCCTAGACGGCATCGAAAAAGACATGCAACCACCAGCACCAGTCGAAGAAAACATTTACGACTTCAATAACGACGAACTAACAAAACGCCAAATCGGCAGTGTCGCAGCCAACCTAGAAGATGCACTCAATCACCTAGCCGAAAACAGCGTCATCCGTGCCGCGCTTGGTGAACACACCTATGAATCATTCGATCGCCTCAAAAGATCAGAATGGGATTCCTACCGCATGCATGTCACTGACTGGGAAAAAGAAAATTATCTTCCGTTGTATTAAGGTGAAAAACTGAAACTGAAAACAAATAAAACCAAAAGCAAATAGAGGCGGCGCGTTCGCGCCGCCTCTATTAAATCATCGCCCAGTAAAAATCACCATCCAAAGTCAATGAATTTTCCGATTCAAACCATAATTTTAACTGGCAAAACTAAATTAACCAGATTTCTACAACAATAATTCCTATTTACAAAAATTCTGCGCAGAATTTTTTTTAAAATCTATTTAACCGCCATCTCATAAACATGCGCCACATTCAAAATCAGCTCCTCGCTAAAATGTGGCCCCATCAATTGCAAACCTACAGGCAAACCCGCACCAGTCATCCCACAAGGCACTGAAATCCCAGGCAGACCAGCAATTGCCGAAGGAATTGTCAATGCATCAGCATTATACATCGCAACTGGATCTGAAGCTTTTTCACCAACCCTAAATGCCGGGAATGGTGAAACAGGCGCCGCGATCAAATCAACATCTTTAAATGCCTGATTAAATTCCTCGCAGATCAAAGTACGCACCTTCTGGGCTTTCACATAGTAAGCATCAT
>CAZXGE010000131.1:508-2439 GCA_964640445.1 uncultured Candidatus Peribacteria bacterium | reverse complement strand
AATTTGGTTTACTCTTTTTTTCCAAAATCAGCTGCTGACAAGCTTTAATTTTCTGAATAAAAGTAGTTGGATTAGGCACATCGATTAGCCGCATCGGATGCATCGACCCCAAATCCGCAACAACAATATCACCATAACCAAACATATGGGCCAAAATCCCATGTTCATATTTGTCCACCTCATAAACATTGGCAATTTTAACCACAGTCACATCATTTTGCACAAATGGCACAATCTTAAAATCAATCACCCGCTCCGTCGTAATATAATAACCAGAAACCTGCCAAGCCAAAATAATACCAAACACAATATGCAAAATCAGATTCAAGCCGAGCACTGCCAAAACAAACAAAAAAAGAGCTAACAATTGAGAAAAAGCACTTTCAATTAAAGCAAACCCCAATAAACCCAAGAAAAACACCGCAAAAAGTATACTCAAAAAAACAGCATTCAAAATCGTCAACCAATGCTTATGCCTAATCAAAACCAACTCCTCCGTCGTCACAACTCCGTCTGTATTGAGCATAGATTTTCAAACTAAAAGTATAACAAATATAGCAACCAAAAAACCAAGTTCAAAAACACAATTAACAACAAATAAACAAGCTTTATCAAACCCAATCTTGGCAGTTCCAAATCCTTTTGGTTGTGCTCACCCAAAAATTTCAAATTCAGCTTCATCTTACCATTAACCTCACGCCAAACCAAAGCTGTCACCAGAAAACTCAGCCCCGTAGCCAACAACATAAAGATAAACATATTCAGAACTTAAGCTTCGACCAATTATAACGCTAAAAATAACAAAAAAGCAAATAACCCACAACACTCTCCTCTCTCTATTTCGGCAAATTTTTCCGCAACAACAACACACCCCACAAATACAAATAGCAAACGATTTGCAAATAAAAAATCAACAAAATCAAAACCCCAAGCAAACCATAGGCCAAATTATAGCTCAAGAACAACCCCGCAAACCGATTGAACAACTGACTAGCCAAAACAAATGTCACCGTGAAAAACAACGCCGCCAATGCTCCAGCCCGCACCTGTTTATAACTTCCCAGATTCGCCCCCAAAAAATACAAAACAAAGCTAGCTACAAAAATCGTCATAAGTAAAACAGGCCACCGCCAAAATAAAATCGGCAACCCTGTTGCCAGCTCCGGCCAAAATCGCCCAGCAAATGACAATACCTCAGAACTAAAGACCACAAATTGTACCATCCCAAAACCTAACAACACAAAAGCCACCACCAGCCCCAACGCTTGCAATAAACGTACAAATATATTCTTCGGGTGTTCCCTCTGCAACAAATCAGCCAAAATCGCACCATGTTGCATCGTCGCCACAAAAATCACATAACAAAGCACCAACCCCGCCAAACTCAACAATGAAAAATTCGCATCCTCAAGCAATCTCAATAACGCCTGATTCAATGTCTCAAGCAATTCCAAAGGCACCAACGGCGCCAAATTAAACTCCAACAAATTAATCCAAGCCTGCGGCTCAACCACCAAAGACAAAACCGTCATCACAAACAACACAAAAGGAAAAAAAGTCAGCAAAATCATAATCACCAACCGAGCCACATAAGCCTGAATTTTCAGGGAAAACAGTCCTTGATAAATAGATCGCAAACCCAAATCCATATCCAAAAAAATCAAAATCTACCCCAATCATACAAGATCTACACCCACAAATAAATCAGGAAAAGGAGTGATGGGGAGAAGAAGTATTGACTTATATGCGTTTTATGTTAAATTGTACTCGACTTTCGATTAATTAAGAATTTATGAATACAATAAATAAACCACCAGAAAACAGTGGAAATATACCACGTTTAGAAAATGGCTTTTTACATTTAGCCCAAATACACAATAACCATGACACGCTTATTCAACAATTAGCAAAAATCACAGATGACGATCTTC
>CAZXGE010000131.1:0-498 GCA_964640445.1 uncultured Candidatus Peribacteria bacterium | reverse complement strand
CAAATTAACATTTAGTTAAAAATATGACACAACAATTATCTACCACAGAAATAGCGGCTGCAAACAATAGCAAAATCAGCTACGACAATCAAGGATTAGACTTATCTCAAGCACACCAACTATTGAGTCACGCTGGAATAAACTCAGATGGAAATCGCAAGCTAACTAAAGCAAATCTTTTAGAACTAATTAAGCTGCTATTTTTAGACGAAAATAACACCCTTACAAGTATTATCAGTAAATCACAAGATGCCCCGAGGATCAAAGTAGGTAAATCTGGCAATTTCACCCGCAGCTTAACCACACTTTGTGAAAAAGATTTGTCGAATGACAATCAAGTCTACACTATAAAAATCGGCCAAATCGAACCACTATACAAAGCAGCACTTAAATATTTTATCGAAAAAAACGACCAACAGCCAACAAGACTTGACTTTTTACTAAAAAATACAACAAGCAGAAATAGCAAACAAATTGAGATCAAAAATAACCACATCG
>CAZXGE010000130.1:0-2439 GCA_964640445.1 uncultured Candidatus Peribacteria bacterium | reverse complement strand
AAATTTGCAGATAAAAAAAGCGTTACAAACTGTTTTTGCCTCTAAGAAAGCCAAAATAGTAGCTGCGTTTGGTTTGGTGGTGGTAGTTGTTGCAGCTTTGGTTGTGGGGAATGGGGGTAGTTTCAGAGGGTTTTCTGATCTTTATTCTGATATACAAGAAGATGCAATGGATCAAGCGGAATCATTTCTGGAACGGAGTGAACGCCATAAAGCATTTAATTTGCGTAAATTCGATGTTTTTAACCCTATTTTTTTGGCTGAGGCGGAAAATCAGGATTCATTAGTAGATAGAGCTGTCGATCCGGTGAAGGTTAAGGATGGTATCCTTCCGGTTTTTGATAGTAGTAGTCAGTTCGTTAGAGGGTTTAAAATAGTTATTGGTAGCAATCAAGTTTTTGACTCGATTGACTACGCCAATGATTTAACTGTAAATCAATTTAATTTTGTGAAGAGTAGTTTGTTGTCAGAATTGAAACTGGTTGATTTTGCTAAAGAATTTGAGCGAACTTATATTAAGAATTATGAAATTGATGCTTTGCCAATAAGTAATTATCAGGAGCCGAATAATGGTAAAACGACTTTGTTGACTTCGGTTGTAGAATTTCCATTTCTTGGTGCCAATATGTTGCAATTTGATGGGACATTTTCTGGTGAGGCAGAAGCTATTGATATAAAAATAACTAATGTTGCGAGGAATGCATTTGAAGTTTCAAAAAATAAAACGGTTGGTGTTAAGCTGGATCAGCGTTTTATTGATCAACGACCAATGTTGCCTTCGTTGAGTTATGTTAGTGGTAATCAATGTTCGGTACGCTATAGACAGCTATCATCGTTGCAAGGTGTTGAGTCTAGATATTTCCAATGGGTTCCTTTTGGTACTTTACCTTTGGAAGATCAGGATTTTAATCATGCTACTGGTGAATTTGGATTTGTAGCTAATCAGGATTTGACAAGTAGTTATAATTATTTGGTTTACAGATTATCTCGAATTCCTTATCAAAAGGTGGAAACCTGTAGTAACGATGGTTATCGTGAGAAAATTATTGAATCTGGTTTCTATTACTTAGTTGATCAGGCTGGTGTTGTGCGGATTAAGACTATGGCACCAGAGTTGCCTGAATATGATCTTAATTTGTTGAGTTCAGTTTCTAGAGTAGAAGATAAATATAAGTTGCAAGTTTCTACAAATCGTTTTGATTCTGGGGATAAGTTAATTGTCAAAATAGATAATGGCAGTGCAATAGATTTGACCAAAGTTTCTACTCCTAATGATTACTGGTTGTTTGAAAAAGAGTTAAATTTGCGATCTCAAAATACGAAATTGTATGTTTCCCAGGAAAGTAACACTGGTAAGTTATTGGCGGATGAAACTTTTTATGTTCGTTTGCTTGCTTCTGATGATCCGGGTGGTGGTTCTTTGCAGGATTTAGGAAATAGTGGTAGTGGAAATGAAGGTGGCAGTGCCTCGAATGATTCCGGTAGTCCGACAAATAGTACTACTTTGGATTTAGTTGTTACATCAGCTATTACTGCTAATACGATTACTTACAATTTGACTGGTACGTCAAAAAATGCGAATAAAATCTACTATCGCGATCAGTTGCATCAAACTTCAACAAAATTACCGATTGATGTCTTTAATATTTCTGGTCGTGGACAAACTTTTACAAAAGGTATTAAACTTCCCTATTTAGGTGAAAATATTTTGTATATAACTGTAGAAAATTCTAGTGGTCAAGCAAAATCAGTTACTCATAGCGTGATTGTAAACTCGGGTGTAACCACTCCGGATCGAGATGGTGATCGGATTATTGATGATCGTGATTTGTGTCCAAGTGTGCCAGCGACTAATGGTCGTCATGCTGACCGTAATAGCGATGGCGTTGGTGATGATTGTGCAAATCCCGAAACCCCAACCACTCCAGATATCCCGTCCACTCCAGAAACGCCTCCTACTCCTCAGAATGTTGATTCTGATGGCGATGGCGTTGTGAATGAGCGTGATAATTGTCCAGCTGTTTACAATTTGGGCCAAACAAATAGTGATAATGATGCTCTGGGTGATGCTTGTGACGAAGATGATGACAATGATACAGTTTTGGATGCTTTGGATAATTGTCCTACTGTAGCCAATACTGATCAGGCGGATAGTGATCGTGATTTGGTTGGTAATGTTTGTGAAGGTTTAGTGGCAGAAACAGTCAATCCAATTGATCTGACATTTGTGCCGGCTACGCCCAATATTTTCAAAGTTGACACCAAAGCTCCTTCCAATCGTGTTGTCGTGAATCTTTATAATGCGACTACTGATAGCCCAATTTATACTGTTGATTTTCATTTGAGCGAAGGCACTACAGCGACTACGCCGTTGGCGGTTGGTCAGTATAATTGTGTCTTGTTGCTTGGTTGTAATGGTTTTAACGGTGAAGTACAGAATTT
>CAZXGE010000129.1:0-2441 GCA_964640445.1 uncultured Candidatus Peribacteria bacterium | reverse complement strand
GCACTGTGCCAGTTGTGCTATGAATATTGATGGAGAACTTGAAGAGACTGACGGAGTCTTATCAGCAGACACCAGCTATGCCCAGTCTCAGATTAAAATCAGTTACGATCCAACCAAAATTGCTCCAGAAAAATTTCAAGTTCCTTGCTCTGGTAGTTTTGTTGGTTGTTTTGAGTATTGGTTTTCTACTGACTCGCAATTCAGAACTGATGCAGACCAATGATCTTGAAACTAGAAACACAACAGAAACAGAAACTGATGCCAAACAACAACAAGCCTTTGCAAGCGCTCTCGACAATGGCTCCAGTGAGAGCTGTAAACAATTAGTAGATGAATATTTGCGTGATACTTGCCTGCTCAATATCGCTAATCAAAAAAAGGATCAGACACTTTGCCAGGAAGTATCTGACCCCACTTTGGAACATCTTTGTCGTGGCCGTATAGACGATGCCAAGGAGACAAGCGATTTATGACCGAGGCGTATTTGGTAATACGATGAGGAGCAAGGCCAGATTGAGATAAGTTGCACCTGCTGCTATTCGCAAATGGCGCAACTTATCTCAATCCGGCTTAATTTGGAACCAAACGACCCAAATTCAATCGTGCAGCCGACGCAGAAGTGTGCGTTTTACAGAACTCTTTTCCTACAAACCGTAGTAACAAAGCTGACGCGCATAAACATTGGAAGTAGTTGTAGGCGATGGATTGTTGATTTGGGGCATATTTAAATTGTAATTGCATCCCATTTTCCCGGTAGAATTTTGCGTTGTGATTGTACTGTAGTTAAAAATCAGATTTTGGTTGCCTGTGACTTT
Source organism: uncultured Candidatus Peribacteria bacterium (assembly GCA_964640445.1). Lineage (GTDB taxonomy): Bacteria > Patescibacteriota > Gracilibacteria > UBA1369 > UM-FILTER-41-14 > CAZXGE01. The sequence continues at coordinate 1,626 of CAZXGE010000129.1, read as the reverse complement.
GTAGGCACAAGCCATCACAAAGCCTGTATAAGCACCATTGGCATCAGCCGGACAGGGTACGAAACGATTGGTAATTGTGTTACCATCTGGAGTTGAGCGATAAAAAGTTTGATCACTTAATTGGACAGAGTTAGTTTTGAAATAACCCCTACCAAAGTCACCAATTTCCACTTGAGGTGCATGTAAACCAATTACATTAGCATCGACCGTCACTCTATTTGTACTATTCAGATTTAGACTATCGTAAGCATTAACATTAATACCTAATGCACCGGCAAGGAGAATCTGATTTGATTTTGAAATACTATTAACTAGAAATACTTCGACCAGATTAATTGCCTGTTGACTAGCGAATAAAGGGTTAACTGTGGAAATCCGTGCGAAAATGTTTGAGTTAGTATAGTCTTCCAAAATTACACTATCAGTGTTGTCAGTGGAAACGCGTAGTTTGGCAAAACTTGGGTCAGCTTGGCTGGATTTAGTACTAACATCCACACCACTAAAATTTGGCGCTACATTACCTGTCGGTGGATTACTAGTCGGCGCCGCACTAGCAATTGTAAAACTGGTCAACATAACCATGCTAGCAACTACTGCTAACCATTTATAGGCTTTGTTATTTGTTTGCTGACCGGAATTTGTATCGGCTCCAATTGGGCGAATACGGAAATTATGTTTTCTGAATGACAACACTTTGGTATTTGTTAAAAAATCTTTATATTATATACGAAAATCACAAAAAAAACAAGACCTTAGAATGGTTTAATTTCCTAAAGTCTTGTCTTAATTTTTTGTCAGATTTAGAGACCTAATTGCTTGCGGATTGCTTCAGCTTTAGCTTCCTCGTCATCTTTTTTGACTGTGGCTGCATACTCCATTTCAATATCTTCCCATTCGGCTGCATGTTGTTTTGCCAACTTTTCTAATTGACCAACATGCTTTTCTGACAATTCTGCAAATTTAGACCTCTCATCTTCAAAGATACGCATCAATTCATCAACTTGATGCTGGCTCAACTTGGGAATGGAATCAATAATGCGCTTCTTCTCTTCTTTATTTAGTGAGATTGAACCCGCTAATAATTCCACAAACTTTTGCTCATCAAAACTTAATTGGTGAGCTGGCAACTTGATATATTTAGCCTCTTTAACATGCTGACCGAGTTGATAATTAGCTGGTGTCTTGTCCTCCTCAGGCTCTACCACAGCTTGATCATCACCCATAGGCTGACCACCAATTGGTTGACCTGTTACGGGGTCGAAACCGCCGCCCATTGGCATACCGCCACCCATTGGCATACCGCCGCCCATTGGCATACCTGATTGAGCCTGCTGCTGCATAACCGCTGGTTGTTGCATCATTGGTTGCACCGGTTGTGGTGCTACCGGCTGTTGCATCATTGGCTGTTGCACTTGCGCCATTGGTTCAACTACTGGCTGTTGCATCATTGGCTGTGCTGTCACTGGTTGTGCCTGTTGCTGCATAACCGCTGGCTGTGGTTGTTGTGGAGTTGTCGGAAGATCATAAACAATACTAGAATTGGATGAACTAGTAAAAACAGGTTCAAAAGTCGGTGCTGGTGCTGGTGCTGGTGCTGGTGCTGGTGCTGGTGCTGGTGCTGGTGCT
>CAZXGE010000128.1:0-2524 GCA_964640445.1 uncultured Candidatus Peribacteria bacterium | reverse complement strand
GCATTTTTCTAAATTTTTAACCGCTGGTGCTAGTCCGGTAAGAATGTGGGCGTCTACTTCTAGTCGGATGCCGCTCATGCCTACTGGGTATTTGATGCCACGCTGTTCGTCGACGCTGAAACTTTTGGGGATAACTCTTAGGATTGTGCGATTGGAAGGAATTGAGACCGCTTGAGCTGCTTCTAGAACCCGGTCAATGTCTTGTTCTAGAATTTCTGCATTGGGGTTGGCGATAGCGACTACGCCTTTGCTGTTTGTTGATTCAAGATGCGTGCCACTTAGGCCAATGAAAACATGATGGATCGGGTCGCCGGCCATACGCTCAGCGTCTTCTAGTGCTGAGGCTATGCAATTGATAGTTTCTTCAACATCGATAACCATACCTTTGCGTAGACCATGAGATGGCGACATGCCAACGCCGGTGATTAGGGGTAGATTGGATTTGCCATCCAACGTACCGACGATAACCCGAATCTTGGAGTTGCCAATGTCGATGCTGGCGATAGTTCTTTTTGCGACCATAAATAAATTGATTCTAGGATTAGTTTTCGTTAAGTACTCTAACAAGCATGACACTGTTTGACAAACAATTCAGTAGTTGATTGGGTCGGGTATCTGCCTAAGTACAAAATCGTTGTTCAATATAAGTCCGCTTTTTACCTTGTTCAAGGGCAAATTTATTGAATAGTTAAGCTTCTTAAAAATGTAGTTTTCAAGAAGGTAAAAGGTTGTAGAATTATGATTTTTCTGTTCAAGATATTTGCTCAAGAATACGAGTGGGAGAGGCTTTTGTATAACTTTTTAGAACAGTTCTAGTTGGGCTTCGTCTTTTTCTTCAGGGATATTTAATTGTTTTTGTAATTGTTTAAGTTGAATTAGTTGCCGGCGCATGGCAAATTTATGGAAATAGTCTAAGCCATCGTTGATGTTGATTTTGTTAATTTCGAAGTCGCTGGTAGGGTTTGTTATTTCCAGGTCAGATTCTAATGTTGCAAGCTTTTTACATAAGAATGCGATATCTTTGTGCGTATTGAAAAGTTCTTGCATTTTCGGTGATAGATCTTGAAGGTTGTTATAGATGTTTTCTAGACTGCCATAAGTTTGTAGGAGTTTGATGGCTGTTTTGGGGCCAACGCCTTTGACACCAGGTAAATTATCGGAACTATCACCGTGAAGACCTTTGTAGTCGGGAATTTGTGCTGGAGAAAAACCGTATTTTTCCAATACGGCTTGCTCGTCAAAAAGTTTACCAATTTTTTGATTGTGTGGTGTAAGGATTTGGGTTTTTTGATTAGCCAATTGCAAAATGTCTAAGTCTCCTGTGTAGACAATATTTAATTGGTCTTCTGCGTTTTTTTCTTCCCTTTTTACTAATGAGGCGATTAGATCATCGGCTTCGAAGCCTGGTTTGGCCAAAATGGGGATATTTAAGGTTTGGATTCCTTCTTTGATGTAGGCAATTTGCTCATAAAGTTCGTCTGGGGCTTGTGTTCGGTTGGCCTTATACGCTTCGTATTCGTCTTTGCGATTGGATCCGCCGCTTAGATCGAAGCAGAAAACTACATGCGTGGGCTTTAATTGCTGCATTAGATTCATGATTATCATGAAAAATCCCATGACGGCATTAGTGTTTTTGCCATCGTGGGTTGTTAACTTGGGAATTGCGTAGTAACCACGAAACACAACGGCCATACCATCGATAATGAGTAGTCTTTTGGCGAATTTTGTTTGGATTTGCTGATAGGGATTGATCATTTTATAAACTGTTAATGCCCCCACCTGTGTTGCTGCGACGGATATCTTCGGATATTTGTTCTACGGTTTGGATAATTTCGCGAAAATTGATGTAGTTGATGGTGTTTAAGCCAATGAAACGGCCGACTGCATTGACAATAATAACTGTGAAGATCGTGATAATGAGGCCGATAATCGCATAGCGAATGGTGCCGACTGCTTGTTTGATTTTATCTTCATCTCCACCAGAGAGAATGAAAGTAATGCCACCATAAAAAATATAAAATACTGACAAAGCACCAGCGATAATTAGCGCATAAGCGATAGCCTTGTTGACTAGTTCAATGATACTGCCGTTGTCTTGGATTGAGTCAATGACAGATCCTTCTGTTGTTACTTGCAGGATGAAGGTGAGAGAGTCTAAATCAAGCATTGGTATTTTATTTTATTTATTCCCGCCGATTATAGTTTAAAAGTTTTTTCTTAACAATAGATGTAGATGATGGTGGTGTAAATGGTAGAGACAGTAGGTATGTACAATTTAAAAAAAGCAACCCGAGGTGATGACATAGTTATGTCGCCTAGGTTGCTTCTTCCTTGATTGTTTTGACTAACCGAAAATATTGTCGTCTTCTAGGTCGCTGAAGTCATTGTTGACATGTACTTCGGCACCAGATGGTTCTAGGATTTTGAGGTTAACACGGTTTCCTTGTTGGGATCCGATTAGGCGAAGTAGAACACGCATAGCTTTGGCTGTTTGGCCGCTTCTGCCTACAACCTTACCCATATC
>CAZXGE010000127.1:507-2566 GCA_964640445.1 uncultured Candidatus Peribacteria bacterium | reverse complement strand
TGATATTAGGATCAGCCAAAAATTTATCTAATCTTTGCATAAGATTATCTTTATCTTGAACCAGTCTCAATCCCCTACTTAAAAGCTTAGAACCTTCAACTCTAGAATCTACAGTTAAAGACATAGATTTATATTCAACATCAGTAAAATTCATATTATATTGAAGCGCTTCAATCGTAGATTTCCAAGAATCAAATGAACTTTTTGCGTCAACTATTTCACCGTTATACCCTTTAATATTCTTTGCCTTAAATGCAGCTGATTTACTACCCACAATCTGGTCTTTCAATTTACTCAATGAACCCTTAGTTTCCTCCATAAGTAGATTCTTTGCATTTGCAATATTTAATTGCTGCTCGCGAGCAACATCACCAGCCGCATGGGCCTTAACCTCAACAGTACTCTTTTCAGACATAATTAATTAATTAAATCTCATCATTATAACACAAAAAATAAAATCAATCAACTAATTTAACCTAACTCCAACCTCAAATTCGGATAACTGGCCAGAGCCTCTCTAAAAACAGCCATCACCTCTTCCAAGCGCTCAGAAGTTGGTGCTTCAAAACGCAAAGTCAAATTTGGGCTAGTATTAGAAGCTCGACAAGCCCCCCAAGTCTGTTCGTCCAAAGACACAAACACCCCATCGATCGTTAGCAACTCCCATTCTCGCTTAGCAAAATACTCTTTCAAATAAGCAATCACCAAAAATTTCTCACCATCAGGACATGCAAGCTTAATCTCAGGAGTATTGATTAGTTTAGGCACACCAGCCAACAAACTAGCAAAATCACCATCCTCCTCAGCAGTAATCGCGATCAATTTCAACATCGCCAAAAATGCATCATCATAACCGAAATAATCTTCGGCAAAAAACATGTGACCACTAATTTCCCCACCAATCAATGCACCTTCGGTACGCATTCTTGATTCAATAAAGGAATGCCCTGTTGCCGACCTCAAAGGCACTCCTCCCTGCTGAATAATATCATTTTCCAGCGCTTTAGAACACTTCACATCAAATACAACTTTGCTTCCCGGCTTTCTCTTCAGCAAATCTCGCACCATCACCAATAATAACAAATCCGCACTATAAAAAGTGCCATCGCGATCAACCATCCCGACACGATCTCCATCACCATCAAAACCAAAACCCAACTGTGCCTTAGTTTCACCAACGGCCTCAATCACGGCCTGCATGTTTTTGATATCTTCCGGATTTGCTTCGTGGTTAGGGAAATTCCCATCAACTTCAGTATATAAAAGGTTCGCCTCCACATTAGGCATTTTCGCAAACAAATCAGCCAAAAATGCACCAGCAACACCATTGGCAGCATCACCAACTACACTAATCGGCTTACCAACAGGCACCAATTCTATTAAAAAATCACGATAACGCGGCCAAATATCCAACTCCGAATACACACCATTACCTTCCAAAAAATCAGCAGCGATCATCATTTCATAAATAATTTTCAACTCATCTCCACAAATACTATGGGCATTATCACCGACAATCTTCAGACCATTGTATTCTTTAGGATTGTGACTAGCCGTAATATTAACACCACAATCAAATTCTGGCTGGCAAGAAGCAAAATATAACATCGGTGAAACAGCCAAACCAATATTGCAAACATTAAGGCCTGTAGCCAAAACACCGTCAATAAAAGCCTGCTGTAAAGCCTCAGAAGTCAACCGACCATCACGACCACAAACCAAGTTGCGATGACCATGTCTAAGCAAATAAGTACCTGTAGCCTTACCAATTGCCAATGCCAAATCTGCAGTCAAAACAGCATTATCTCCCATAGCAATGCCACGAATATCATAAGCTCTAAATATCTGTTGTACAGTAACTGAATTCATAAAATTTAATTTAATTTTTCTATAACTGCATGCTATCATATTGCTCAGATTAGGCAAAGGAAGCTGTAAAAAATGACACAGTTGACGCAGAAGTTCGCATTTTTCAGAGCTTCCCAAACCAATAGCACCTTAAGAGCCTACACAATGCAACAAGCAACCTCCTTAATCATCGGCCGCTTTCAACCCTTTC
>CAZXGE010000127.1:0-497 GCA_964640445.1 uncultured Candidatus Peribacteria bacterium | reverse complement strand
GGACACCTAACTTTAATTAAAAGCGTGATCGAAGCTGGTGAATTTGCCCTGATTGTCATTGGCAGCAACCAAATCAGCCGTACAGAAAACAACCCCCTTACCGCCTCAGAAAGAACAAAGCTAATCAAAGCCAGCTTAACTGAAGCTAAAATCGACAAGTCAAACTACAAAATAATAGATACTGCAGACATAAACGATAACAACAAGTGGGTTTCCTACTTACGCAAAACCGTACCCAGCTTCAATAAAGTTTATACAGGCACAGATTATGTGCAAAAATTGTTCAAACAAGACGGAAAACATCCGTTAGGCGAATTCCCTTTTCTAAAAAATATCTCCGGCACTAAAATTCGCAACCTCATACGCAATAACAATAACGATTGGCAAAAACTGGTCAGCCCAGCTGTAGCAGACTTAATCAACAAAGAGTATTTGGAAATAATCAAAGATAGCCAAGGAAGCTCTATGACGCTTTAACCAAAAAAGGCATTTCATTT
>CAZXGE010000126.1:1609-2574 GCA_964640445.1 uncultured Candidatus Peribacteria bacterium | reverse complement strand
GTCTTCTTTTCTAAATCCAATTTTTCTATTCTAGAGAAAACTTCTTTAATTTTCCCAGCAATAGCATTCAGAACACTCAGGTCATTAATTCCACCAAGCTCAGCTTCCAAATTGGTAAATTCTGTTTTTATGAGATCTAAATCCTCACCAGATCCAAATGCTTCAATTCGCCCCAGGACATCTTCAAACCTATTCGAAATGTCCGTAACTAATCCACTCCCCGCCACAGCATCCAAAGTCCTTACAACCCTACCTTTAATCACGCCACTTTCACCACTAACAATACCACCTTGAGGCTTAGTCAGATCATCTATAATATGCATTTCATCCAACACATTATTTACATTCTGTCCTTGGTCTAATTCACTCATAATTTTATTTTACCCACCAATCATTAACAAATCCCTTTATTATACCACAAAACCAATAATTTTGCCAAATAATTTAATCTACGCTACAATCTAGCTAAAGTGAAAAACATCACAGTAAACACAAATCACAATTTACCGCACTAGAAAGCCATGAAAGACCGTCAAGAACAAATCCTCCGCGCCATCATCCAGCAATTCACCGAAACCGCTCAACCGGTGGGCTCAGAAGCCATATTAGTCAGCTACCAATTTGATGTTAGCCCAGCCACAATTCGCAACGACATGGCCTTTCTCGAAAAAGCTGGCCTAGTTTATCAACCACACACATCTTCAGGCAGAGTCCCCACCGACCTCGGCTATCGCACCTACATCGACAAACTAGCCGACTTCGAAGCCGCACGTCAGATTGCCCACAAAAGACTCAACACTATCCGTGGTGAATACGCCTACAAAAAAGCCAAACAACTCATTTTCGACGCCGTCAACATCCTTTCCAAGTCCACAAACAATGTCAGCTTCGCCACCATGGCCAGCCAACGCACATTCTACCTAGGCATCAGCAACATCCTCAAACAGCCCGAGTTTTCCACCGAT
>CAZXGE010000126.1:0-1599 GCA_964640445.1 uncultured Candidatus Peribacteria bacterium | reverse complement strand
GACGATAATTTCTTAAACTTACTACACAGTCTAGAATTCCAAGACAAAAAGCCACAAATCTACATTGGTTCCGAAAACATCATCGAACAAATAAAAAGTTGCAGCATTATCGTCGCTCAGTATAATCTAGGCGACTTCCAAGGCTACATCGGTATCCTAGGACCAACTCGCATGAATTACCCAGTCAATTCCATCATTCTGGAAGAAGTAGTAAATCTTTTAGAAACTAATCAACTCTAACTATAATCCCCAAAAACATGAATCAAGACGATCAAAACCCAGCCTCTCAAGATGACAATGCTGACACAGCCACAGCAGCAGCCACCAATCACCTCGAACTGGAATTAGCGAAAATGACCGAAACTGCTCGCCGTGCCCTTGCTGATCTGCAAAACTTAAAAAAGCGGCAAGAAGAAGAACGCCTAACCCTCTACCCACTTGCTCAAGCTGACCTCTTAAAAAATTTCCTACCAGTGATCGACGGCTTACACCTAGCCTTAGCCAATATGCCTAATAATCTAGAATCCGACAGTTGGGCACAAGGCATTAAGCAAATCGCCAAACTATTCGATGATATAATTGCCAAAGCTGGACTCAGTGAAATCAATCCAGTCAACACCCTTTTTGACCCTCAAGAACACGAAGCAATGCTCGAAGTCGAAGGCAACAAAGGCCAAATCATCCAAGTTTTCGAGAAAGGCTATAAACTGAAAGATAAAGTCTTACGACCAGCAAAAGTCAGCGTTGGTAATGGTTAAAGTGATTTTCAGAAAAACCAGCATATAAAAGCCAAAAAGACGTGGTACAGACTCTCCATAAAAAATCCCCGAGGATTTTTATTAAACAAATTTTTATTAGTAATTTCAGCCAACCAAAGCCAAAAACTCAAGCCACGACAAAAATCACTCTAAAATCTTGACACCAATATTTTAGCACTCTATAATATTGACTGCTAAATAGTTAGCATCAACGATTTCAACAACTTATTAACACTTTAACCAATTTCTTATGAGTAGAATTATCGGTATCGATCTTGGTACAACCAATTCTTGTGTAGCCGTAATGCAAGGTGGCTCACCAGAAGTCATTATTTCCAGCGAAGGCACACGCACAGTTCCATCGATCGTCGCCTACAAAGACGGTGAACGCATCGTCGGCATTGCCGCCAAACGCCAAGCAATTACCAATAGTGAAAACACCATTTTCTCGGCTAAGCGCTTCATTGGCCGCCAATACAGTGAAACTGAAGCCACAGCCAAAAAAATGCCTTACAAAGTTGAAAAAGGCAAAAAAGGCGAAGCAGTGATTGTCCTAAACGGCAAACAACACCAACCACCGGAAATCTCCGCTATGGTTCTACAAAAACTCAAAGCCGACGCCGAAGCATTCTTAGGCGAAGCAGTTACAGAAGCTGTCATCACAGTTCCAGCCTACTTCAATGACGCTCAACGCCAAGCTACAAAAGACGCCGGTCGCATCGCTGGCCTCGATGTCAAACGCATCATCAATGAGCCAACAGCTGCTGCCTTAGCTTACGGTGTCGACAAAAAAGGTGGTGACAAAAAAATCGCCGTTTACGATCTAGGTGGTGGTACATTC
>CAZXGE010000125.1:0-2582 GCA_964640445.1 uncultured Candidatus Peribacteria bacterium | reverse complement strand
CACGGTAGCATGATTTCCAATCGGGTGCAGGAAATATCAGAAATTTCTCGTTCGCTAAAAGCTTTAGCTCGTGAACTCCATATTCCAATTATTGCCTTGTCACAGCTTTCTAGGGCAGTCGAAACTAGGGTGAATAAGCGACCACAGCTATCGGATTTGCGTGAATCTGGCTCGATCGAGCAAGATGCAGATGTCGTGATGATGTTGTATCGTGAGGATTATTATGATGAGGATACTGACAAGAAGGGCATTACGGAGATTCTGATCAATAAACACCGTAACGGTCCAATCGGTACTATTGAGCTAGTGTTTCAAAAAGAAAAATTGCGCTTTTACGAAATTGACCGAGTTCATCGTGAGTTGGATAGTCATGGTTCGGGTCCGGCCAACTTCCAGGACGATTACGCAACCATGTCGCCACCACCGGAATTTAGCGTCCCCTACGACCTCTAAGGGTTTAAAAAAAACCGCAAGACTTGGATGTTCAATTGCGGGTTTTGTTGAGTCAGCTTATATCTAAATTTTCGGTGTGAATGTTGGATTGTTGCTGCTGTATCGTTTGTAGATGCTATAGATTTCGACGCTGATTGCCCCAGCTAGTGCCAAGCCAATTAGCCAGTAGAGGGTCAATCTTAGGTTGCCATTTAGCAGATTGAACTGATCACGATCCAATTCCGGCAGGATTTGGACTGGTTTGTAGAGGAAAGCCACCATTTGTGGGTCGCTATATTCTTCTTTCACCGGGTCATAAAGTGTTAATGTCGCATTGTGGACGCCAGGTTGTTTGAGAATTGCGGTTGGAATTTTGATTGCCGATACACCACTTTCAGTGTCAGCCAAGATTACAGAGCCAAATACTAGGCTTTCGAAATTTACTCTAGCCATCAGTGCTGAAGATTCAAATTCGATGAAGGGGTCTTTTGAGGTAACAACATAAGTTTTGCTAGCATTTTGTTCGCGATATTTCACTTCATCGATAAATTTATAGCCGGCATTGTCGCCAAATTCTGGTAGTTTTACCAATTTCGGGCCACTTTGTTGGTATTCTTTGCTGCCATCAGGTTTGGTAATTTCATAGGTAAGATTTACTTCTTCGCCTGCTGGTAGGCCTTTTACAAGTACTAAAGCAATACCTTGTTCGTCAGCCGTGTCTTCGCCGACTAGTTTTTTGTCTACAGATAAACCTGTAAAGCTAGCACGGAAGTTTTCACCTCCTTCCAGGAAGCCATCACCTTCATCGATTTTAGCTAGGTCTTTAACTGCTGCTTTTGTCAGGAAGACTTTAACTTCGCTACCAGGTTCAGCGGCAATGTTTAATTGCATTTCACGATTGAAGTGTTTGCGCTTAGGGACAATGCTTTGACCTTTTAATAGTGTATCATTGTCTTTTTTTGTAGGACTTGTACCTAGGTCGAGTGTTTCAAACCCATCTTTAAAGCCATCTTTATCGCTATCAGCATCAAATGGGTTTGAGCCCATGCCGATTTCTAGTACGTCCGGAAGGCCATCTTCGTCGCTATCTTTTTCGCCAGATGTTAATTTGTAGCTACCACCTGCTTTTTTGGTGCGTATTTTGCCACTACCAGCTAGGTTAGCTGTATAGCTATTGCCATTTTCCAAAGATTTTTCTTCTTTGAATTCTTTCCAGATACTAGCAATTTGCTCGAATGATTCGTTAGTTTTAACTGCGCCTACTAACTCTTCAGATTCTTTTTCTGTGCTTAGACCTGAGAATAAATCTTGTAGTAAATCACGATCAGGTGCCGCAGCGATTTTGTCTAGCTCGCTTTGGTTAGTCGATTCGGATTCTTGTTTTTCTTGGTCAAGTGCCAGTCGGATTGGTTCTTCTTTTTCGGCTGGAGTTGGGCTAATTTGAACAACAGAATTTCTTGGTTCAGTGTCTTCGAAAGTTGCAGTAGCACCACTTTGTTTTGCAGCTTGGTCAGCTGTTTCTGTAGCGCTCTCTTGAGCGGCATCAGTGCTGTCGGATGCAGTTTCAGTGCTAGCATCGGACTCGCCATTTTCGCCAGCTGAGTCTTCGCTATTGTTGCTAGTGATTTGGCTTTGAGAAGCTTGGCTACTTGTACCACGGCTGCTACCACCACCGCCAGTACCCGCTGGTTGTTCGTCGGCTACGGGAGCAGTGTCGTTGTCAGTGATTGTAACTGTTACCGAAGTGTGACTTGCAGTTAAGTTGTTATAATCAGCTCCAGATGATGTTGCATTGGCAATTGTAATTGTACTTGTATGACCATTTTCTACATCGCTATCATTTACCGCAGTTACCGTGACGGTTTGCGCTGTTGACCAGTTTTCACGAGTGAAAGTCAAACTGGTGGCGCTAAGACTGGAATCAGCATCAGCAGATAGGCCGACTGTCACTTCGCCTCTCGGAATTGTAGCTAGTACAACTGTAAAGCTGCCAGTTGCACCACCTTCTGTGGCAGTAGTCGTATTTGTGCTAACAGTTACCGCCGGAGTGCCTGTAGAGAAAGACGCAGATAAATCTGTGTCAGTTGAAGTGCCATCGCTAACGATTAATTTAATATAATAAGAAGTTGCTGCCGTTAGAGCTGTAGCCA
>CAZXGE010000124.1:0-2600 GCA_964640445.1 uncultured Candidatus Peribacteria bacterium | reverse complement strand
GGGATTAGTTCGATGGTGTCTCCGCCGAAGCCTTTTTTGAAGGTGGTTATGCCTTGAAAAGGATGATTTGGTTTGTTTTCTGGAGCGATTCCCCAAAAATTATAATAATTGAGACCGCGAGATTTTGCTGTTTTGATTACTTCCCATTGTAGAAGATAGTTGAAGGGGAGTTTTTTGTAGAGGGGGTGATCGGTGCTGCCGCTATGGCGATATACAGCTGTATCGCCGTAGAAAAAGATGATGGCGCTACCAAGTAATTCATTGTCTTTGTATGCCTCGAAAATTAAGCGTTCTGCTTCGGGAAAGGCTTGGAATTCATTTTTGATATAATTGTAGCTAAATGGTGTGAAATTATGTCTTTGAGCTGTTTGTTGAAGGAGCTTGTGGAGGGTTTTGAGACTTTGTGAGGATTGACTGGTTCTGATTTCGATGCCATCTCGTTCTGCTCTTCTGATTAGGTTGCGATGGTTTTGGCGCATTGATTTGAGAATCTGCTCTAGATCAGGTGTGAGGTCTAAGACGACACTAATTTCTGCTAGCATGTGAGTAGGGGCAGGGCGGAATTTTAGTTCTTGAAATGTGGTGTTGTTTTCTTGTGTATTTAACCAAAAAGGGCTAACTCTGATGAAATTTGCTTGGTCTTTTCGAGCTAAATTGCGGAGGTAATCTTTGATTTGGCTTAGGACCATTTTTTTGTCTGTGTTTTCCTGACAAATTGGGCCGTATGGTAGATAGTAAAATCGGCCGCGCTTGGCTTTGATTAGACATACTAAACTGCCGCCAATTAGGTTTTGGTTTTCGTAGACGCCTAAGATAAAACTCTTGTCACCATTTGCTTCGATGAATTTGCCGTATTTGCCTGATTGAATAAATAAATTCGGACTAATTGTTGCTTGAAAGTCGTGCCAAGTTTGTGAATTTTCGATTACCCGGATTTCAAGCATTGAATTATGTTATTAGCGTCTTTGGGACTGATACCAATGTGTGTTGGTAGAGTGATTAATTTACTGCAAATTGCTTCGGCATTAGGTGCTAGGCCAGCTTGGTATTGGCAAGCTTTTTGGTCGGCATCTTTTGGTGCAATTGGTTGAGAGTACCAATCATCTAAGATAATATCTGATTTTTGTGTTTTTTTGAAAATATTTTTTGGATTTTTAACAATAACAGGGTAGGTGAGCAAGCTTAATTCGCCAAGGCTTGGGTTCTGTTGGAGTTCTTTTTCGTATATGGCACAAATTGTTTGTCGATGTTTTTGGAAGCGGTTGAGTTTTTGCCATTGATTGAGTGCAATTTTGGCTAAGGAATTTGCTAGATTGTAGCTTGGTATATTGCCACTGCAATTTTTTTCTTGTTGATTGACTACAGTCGGTAATAGTTTGAGTTTTCGACAAAGATATAGACCGGTTTTGCCGATTTTCAGGAAGTTATAGAGAGGTTTAAGTGTCCAGAAAATGATTGGTTGAAGTAGGTTTTGAATGATTAAACTAAGAGGTGCATCGGGTTCTGTGTGTGAAATTGCTAATTTGACTTCGTTAATTAGTTCGCTATTACTTGAGATAATTGCCCCACCGCGACTACAGCTGATTACTTTGCTGCTGCCAAAACTGAGAATGGCACTATCACCGAAAGTGCCGGCTTTTTGGTCGTTGATATTTAATCCAAGACTTAGTGCTAAGTCTTCGATTAGAATAATGTTTTTTTCTTCACATAATTCTTTGATTGCTTGAATGTTAGCTGGGATGCCGAAGGTATGTTGCACGATGATAGCTTTGGTTTTATCACTGATTGCTTTTTTCAATTTTTTGATGTCGAAATTGTAGTTGTTATCGATGTCGACATATTTTGGTGTAAGACGAGCACGGCAAATCGCATGTGGAACAACACTACAAGTGAAGGCTTGGATAATTATTTCGGAATCTTGAGGGAATTGGTAGCCTTTTAGAACTTGATAGAGCGCATTTCTACCGCTATCGGTTAAAATTGCTTCACGGCCAAAAAAAATCTCTAGTTGGTCTTTTAGTTTCGTTTGATCTTTACCTTTTTTTAATTGTTGCCAATTCCAAGGTAAGATTAGTTGTTTTAGGGCTAGTAGGGCATCATCAGCTTCGACATTTGGGGCAAAACTGGCGAAAATCATAACAAGATGTTTTTAAGAAAATCTGGTACGCGATTAAGGAGCACAATTGTGTCCGAATCGGTTACCTTTTTGAGAATAATTGTGTTAAGCTCTTTGAGTTTTTCCACATAGGTAAAATACTCTTGAGGGTTTAAATTAGCAGAAATTGCGGCATTTGTAAAGGCTGTATAGGTGTTTTTGTTTAAGACAAAAGTATGGATTCGGTTGGCAAGTAAAAATTCAGCTAGTTTTTGGTGCTCACTATTACTAGCTTCGCCAAGTTCGGGTATACCCATGGTGACAAGGTAGATGCGACCGTGATTTTGTGTTTGAGCTAATTTTATTGCTGCCATGCTGCCGCTTAAATTCATGTTGTAAGTATCGCTAATTGTTAGCGGTAGATTGGTTTTTTTGTTAATTCTTATTTGGTTGTCAGCTAGTGATAGTGTCGGTATGATTCTTTTTAATTCAGGAATGGTGAGGT
>CAZXGE010000123.1:0-2629 GCA_964640445.1 uncultured Candidatus Peribacteria bacterium | reverse complement strand
CATTTTAGCTAGCTTCTCCAGGGTTTCCAGGTGAGGATGGCCATAGCTGTTGTCTTTGCCCGATTGAATGACGACAATCTTTGGCTTAATTAGGTCTAGCAGGGCTTGGCTGCTACTTGTGCGGCTGCCATGATGACCCGCTTTGAAAATTGTTGCATTTAAATCCCAGTTGTATTTTTGGCTAAGTTCAATCAGTTCAGCTTCAGCTTCCAGTTCCGCATCGCCGCTGAAAAGTAAACTGATGTTCTTGGTAACAGTGTTAGCTTTGATTGTGACTTTGCCGATTATTGAAGTGTTGTTTAGGTTTTGCGGAGGTGCTTTCCCTAGGTAGCTCACCTCAGGTGCCATTATGATAAATTCAAATGGCTTAATACTTAATTTGAGGTTACTTTTAGCAAAGCTGATTGTTGTTCCTTGTGCTCTAGCAGTTGTAATTAGGCTGGCTAAGGCTTGGTTGTGCAAGTCAATGGCGCCATTTAGTAATAAGTGATCAACCTGGAAGTTCTTGATTGTATAGGCAAGGCCGTTGACATGGTCGGCGTGGGAGTGACTTAGGATCATGAGCTCAATTTTTTTGTCCCAGATTGGCATGCTTTTACCTAGCTCAACTAGGATCTTAGGGCTTTCACCACCGTCGATCAGGATTTGCTCCCCCTGATTATTGTTTAAAAGGACGGAATCGCCTTGGCCAATGTCCAAAAAGCTGATAGTGCTACAGTTGTTAATGCGATTCACTAGATATTTCCCTTGGCTAAGACTAAAGCCTAGCAGGGTTGTAATTGTTGCCAGGATTATGATGGTTCTCGCTGATATCTTTGTGTTCATAGCTACGCATGTTTTAACGAATAGTTGAATTATAAGCCTTTGACTTTACGAAATCTTAAAAAAAAGCTAAATTCTGTGAACAATTAAACGATCAACTATAAATACGGCATGAGTACATATCTTTTTACTTCAGAATCGGTAACGGAAGGGCATCCAGACAAAATTGCTGATCAGATTTCCGATGGTGTCTTAGATGCTATGCTTAAAGATGATCCTTGGGCTCGTTGTGCTTGTGAAACTTTAGTCACCACAGGTTTAGTTTTTGTTGCCGGAGAGATTTCAACCAAAACTTATGTTGATATTCCGAAGTTAGCCAGAAAAATCTTGCAAGATATTGGTTATGATAAGGCGGAATATGGGTTCGATCACCAAGCTTGTAGTGTCCTCACGGCGATCGATGAACAAAGTGCAGATATTGCACTTGGGGTTAATGAAGGGAGTGGTATTGATCGTAATTTAGGAGCTGGCGATCAGGGAATGATGTTTGGCTTTGCTTGTCAGGAAACGCCAGAATTGATGCCGATGCCCATTATGTTTGCCCACAAATTGTGTCAAAAATTAGCAGAATTGCGTAAAGGCGGGAAGTTGGCTTATTTGAGGCCTGATGGCAAAGCGCAAGTGACCATCGAATATGAAGGTTATAAGCCCAAAAGAGTGCATACGGTCGTGGTTTCGACGCAACATGGACCAGAAGTCAGTCATGAGCAGATTGTCGCTGATGTGAAAGAGTTTGTTATTAAGCCTGTTTGTGGAGACTTTTTAGATGAAAACACGATTTATCATATTAATCCTACTGGGCGTTTTGTGATTGGTGGTCCTCCGGGCGATGCTGGTCTGACAGGACGTAAAATTATCGTCGATACATATGGTGGTATGGGTCGCCATGGGGGCGGTTGTTTTTCCGGTAAAGATGCGACTAAAGTCGATCGTAGTGGGGCATATTTGGCCAGGCATATTGCCAAGAATCTTGTTGCAATTGGCTTGGCGGAGCGAGTAGAGGTGCAGTTAGCTTACGCAATTGGTTTGAGTGAGCCCGTTTCGATATTCGTAGAAACTTTTGGTACGGCTAAAGATCCGAATTTCGATTTCGTCCAATTTATTCGTGCTAATTTCAATTTAACGCCCGCAGGTATTATTGAAGCTTTTGATTTGAGAAAGCCAATTTTTAGCCGAACCGCAACTTATGGACACTTTGGACGACAGGAATTTCCTTGGGAGCAAATTGTAGTGGGTTAGTCCCAGTCTAGTTTTTCCAAAGGAGCTACGCTTAGCGCTAGTTTTTTGAGGCCAAATTTAGGGTTTCTAAAGGCTATTTCGGCTACGCCACCACTAAGTCTTCTAATTACGCCTTCGCCAAAACTAGGATGTCTTACGAGATCGCCTTGATTGAAATTGGTCGCCAGTTCAGAAACAACATAGCTGTCAGATTCAGTCGGTATTGGTCTGTGGCCAAGGTTAAGCATTTGGTGATTTCTACGGCCAAAATTGTTTAGCTGATCGGCAAATAGTTCGTCGGGTATATCCAGTAGGAAAGTGGAAGGTGTGTTAGCTTTTAATTCACCATAGAGCATCCGCATTTTGGCAAAAGTCAGACATAAAGTTTGTTCGGCTCTGGTGATTCCAACATACATAAGTCGGCGTTCTTCTTCATATTGTTCAGGGTCGATTAAGCTTCTTGAATGTGGGAAAACACCTTCTTCTAGACCAATTAAGAATACATGGGGGAATTCTAGCCCTTTGGCGGCGTGCAAAGTCATGAGGGTTACGGCATTGTCCGTTTGGTCGATCTTGTCTGTGTCGGCAA
>CAZXGE010000122.1:0-2685 GCA_964640445.1 uncultured Candidatus Peribacteria bacterium | reverse complement strand
GTTTGAACCCTAAACTTGTTTAGCTACACCAAGCCTCTTTAAACATTCTTTTAATTCTTCGACCCATTTTAGACCCAAGTCGGCGATGTCGATTCTGAGCTTTGTACCAACAATCTGCCACTTATCGTTGTAGTCCAACATATTCATAATGTGCTCTGGGCGAATTTTATCTGACATTGTTAATATAATTTGCTTATTTTTATTGAGGTGGATATTTTCGGCTTTGACATTAGTAATATTGGCTAACTTACTTAAGATTTTCAATTCGATGACTTGATACAGGTTTAAGACTTCGATCGGTGGTTTGCCATATTCCTCAACTAATTCTTCTTTAATTTCCGCCAAGTATTCAAAACTATCCGCTGAAGACATTTTCTGATAGGCATTGATCTTGTCTTTAGTATTGACGATATAACTATCCGGAATAAAGGCGGTAATTGGTAGTTCGATAGATACTTCGACTGGTTTGTCATCTTCTACTTCCCGACCAGTTTTTAGGTCTTCTACGGCCTGATTGAGCATCCTCATAAAATGGCTAACACCTACAGTATTAATCACACCGTGCTGATTGGCACCAAGAATATCTCCTGCTCCACGAATTTCCAGATCTTTCATCGCGATTTTAAAACCAGCACCAAGGTCGCTAGCTTCAACAATTGCTTTGAGCCTTTTCTTGGCATCTAAACGCAATCTTTGACCATGATAGAGGAAATAGGCATAAGCTTGTGCTTTACCACGACCAACACGCCCACGCAATTGATATAATTGGGCCAAACCGAATTTTTCTACTTGATTTACGATCAAAGTATTCGCATTGGGTAGATCGATACCGTTTTCGATAATTGTTGAACTTACTAACACATCAAATTCACCGTTTTTAAAAGCCATAATTCTTGTTTCCAGCTCTTCTGGTGAGAGTTTGCCGTGAGCCACTACAAACTTGGCACTAGGGATTAGTTCCCTTAATGATTGTGCTGCTGCTTCGATTGTTTGAACACGATTATGTAAGAAATAAATCTGACCACCACGAGCTAATTCTCTTTCTACAACCTCTTTTATCAGAGTTTTAGAAAACTTACGCACTTCGGTAATAATTGGTAGTCTACCAGCTGGTGGGGTAGTAATCGTTGTGATATCACGAAGTTTGTTCAAACAAATGTTCAAAGTTCGTGGAATCGGCGTAGCTGTCATAGTTAAGACATCGATTTCGGTTCTAAGTTTTTTCAGTGCCTCTTTTTGCTTAACACCAAAGCGTTGCTCTTCATCGATAATCAATAAACCCAAATCTTTAAATTTAACATCAGATTGCAACAAGCGGTGTGTACCAATAATCACATCTATCTCACCTTTTTCTAGTTTTTTTAGAATTTCTGTTTGTTCTTTTGGTGATCGGAAACGGCTCAACATCTCAACACGGACATGAAACGGTTCCATGCGCTCACGGAAAGATTTATAATGTTGATCAGCTAAAATTGTAATCGGGGAAATGAAAGCCACCTGTTTTTTGTTTTGTACGGCTTTGAATGCGGCACGCATTGCTACTTCAGTTTTACCAAAACCAACATCACCACAAACCAAACGATCCATAGGTGTCTCTCTTTCCATATCTGATTTAACATCGTTGATAGCTTTGATTTGACCAGGGGTTTCGTCATAGGGGAAGCTTTTTTCAAATTCTTCTTGTAAATCGGTATCGTGAACAAAGCGGTGGCCTCTAGAATTAGCTCTAGCTGCGTATAGTTTTAATAGTTCTTTAGCGATTTGTTGTGTCTCTTTTTTGACTTTTCTAGTGACAGTTCCCCATTCGGCTGAGCCTAGTCTAGTTAACTTAGGTGCGTTTTCTTCGGCACCAATATATTTGCTAACTTTTTCAGCTTGATCTACTGGAATAAAAAGTTTGTCGTTTTGGGCGTAGTTTAATTTTAAATACTCCCTGGTAAAATCATCAATTGTACGGCGCTCCAAGCCGGCAAATCGAGCAATTCCATGGTCGGCGTGTACAACCAAGTCATTTGGTTTTAAACTCGTTAAAAAGTCCAAATAAACATTCTTGTTTACGCTCTTGGTTTTTTCAACTAAAGCAATTTCTTTATCTGACAAAAAAACCAACTTAGTGTCTGGGTTTTGAAAACCTTCTGGTAAAACTTCAGCTAAATCTAGACCAATAATCAAGGGTATTGTTTGATCATCATCTTGAAAATCCTCTGTGTAAATTATGTTCTTTTCAGCAAATAAAGCCTTTAATTCATCAGTGTGTTTAGAAACGATAATAAATTTCCAACCAATTTCTCTTTTTGTTTTTAGATCATTAACGAAATCTAGAGGAGTATGATATCTAACCACTGAAGTGTAATGAAGGTGTTTGTGGTTTGGCAGATCCTCTGTGAAACTCATTAATTCAATATGACCACTATCGATTTGTTCCATAACCTTGTTCCACTGAGCAAAATAATCATCAATAATCCCTAGTTCGTCTTCAATAAGTAGGTGTTCTTTTGTTAAAGCTTGATATAAATGATTTCCTGTCTTAGGTTCCAAGATTGGATAAATAGCTACGCTTTTGTGCTTTTTAGAAACTACATCTTTTTGGTCGTGACTAAGTTGTTCTATTCTAACAACTTGATCGAAATCAATTTCAATCCTATAACAATCTTCGCTGTTTGCTGGCCAAAATTTAACTAAATT
>CAZXGE010000121.1:0-2689 GCA_964640445.1 uncultured Candidatus Peribacteria bacterium | reverse complement strand
TAAGTATTTCTTGAATTGCATTGTCACACTCCACATCGGTCTCAGTAACTAAATCTCCTTGGTAACCTTTCGCAGCCGCATTCTTTTCAGCTGTGTTATGGTAATTCGTCCTGATAATTTCGCCAGCTTTCAAAGCAGCCTCTATTGCAAGGTTAAGATCGTCATTCGCTAATTCACTAACATGGGCAGGGGCTTTAAGGTGTTGCATCAATTTTTGTTAATTTTAGGCGAGTGACTATTACACATCTTTTCTGGTTTCGGCAATACTTAATTATTAAATTATTGACTTGCATAGAGCATTTAATTCATCAGCAAGTTTTGTTATCTTGCTTGTAGTCGGTTCACATAGTTGGAATTAAATAATATGCTGATTTACTTCAGTATGGATTTCTGTCACGCTAGAATTAGTTTTCTTGTAAGATCTAAACTTTCTTGATATGCATACTGTTTTTTGTTTCAAAATATTCGTAGTTATCGAGGTGGCAGGGCAGATTCAGGGGCTGCAAACTGTAGAATCGAAATTTGTTCTTGTGAAAGCGCAGAATGAAACTGACGCTTATGCCAAGCTTGAAAAATACAATCAAAAATATGCCATGCCCTATCCCAACGCCAATGGTGAATCGGTGCGGTGGCGTGTTGGAAAAATTGAAGGTTGCAATCAGACTTATCTGACCAATTTCGCTTGTCAGAATCAAGTCGATGAGGAGGTTGTAGAGGTGTATTCTGAATTGACAAAGCGCAAGCTGAACACAGATAGGATTTGGCTAGGGGAATAGTAATCTAACTCTTTAGTTGTTTCGTCTGTTTTGGCATGTTAGAGTTGATTTAGATTTACTAATTTATCTAAATGGCTAAACAAATCTTCGTTAATCTCGTAGTTTCTGACCTCGCTAAGTCGATGGCATTTTATAGTGCTTTGGGGTTTACTAATAACCCGCAGTTTTCTGATGAAACAGCGAAATGTATGGTCTGGAGTGATCAAATTTTTGTTATGATTATGACTCACGAAAAGTTTGCTAGTTTTGCTACCAAGCCGATCGCAGATACGAAAAGTGCTTTGGCTGGGTTGTTTTCTCTGTCTGTCGATAGCGTCGAGGAGATGAATAGGATCATGGCTAGCGGGCTGGAAGCTGGCGGTATTGAGCCACATGAGGTACGCGATTATGGCTTTATGCAACAACGCACCATCGAGGACTTTGACGGACATACTTGGGAGTTTTTTTATATGGATATGAGTAAATTCCCAACTGAGCAAGGTTAGTTTTTTAAAATTGAATCTATATGCAAAATACTCGCATCTACAAAATGGCGTTTGCTACTGTTTATCCTTTGTATATAAAGAAAGTTGAAAAGAAGGGACGAACTAAAGAGGAGGTTGATCAGGTGATTGTTTGGTTAACCGGTTATAGCCCAGAATCTCTCGCGGAACAAATTGCAACTCAGGTAGATTTTGAAACTTTTTTTGCTAAAGCACCAAAGCTAAATCCAAATGTAGATAAGATTACGGGGGTGATTTGTGGGTATCGGATCGAGGAAATTGCCGATCCTTTGATGCGAAAAATTCGCTACCTCGATAAGTTAGTCGATGAATTGGCTAAAGGTAGGGCGATGGCTAAAATTTTAAGACAATAAACCTCCCCCATATGATCAGATTGTTTTTTACAATTACGCTGTTCCTATTATTGCTTGGCTGTTCGACTAATCAGCTTTCTGTCACAGAAGAGGCCCCTACCCAAGGATTAGTAGCGCAAAATAATGTTAAGACACCAGAATTATTAGAATTTACTGACCCTTATGGTTGTTATTCGCTGAAATTAAAGGCAGATGGTGTTTATTTTAATAGCCAAAAGCTAGAAGGTGCAGACCCAAAAACTTTTGTAGCCACATATAGTTACAACCCTAAAGTGCATGATTTGTATACTGATAAACATGCTGTTTATGCCGTTTATCGAAAGCAAGGTTGTCAGGCTGGCTTGTTAGTTTTTCCTAGTGCTGATGATTCTAGCCTAGATATCTTGGATTACCAAACAGGTTTGGCCAAAGACAATGATTTTATTTATAAGGGTGGTAATGTAGTCGCTCCTGCGAGCGTAGCGTCAACTTATCTGCCTCAAGAGAAATATACCCTTACTGAAAATCGGTTGTCGGAAGATAATAATGGGAGGAGTGAGGTTTTAGTTGAAGACATATCAAAGCTACGTGGCTTCCCAGCTTTGGATGAGGCTTGTGGTTTAAATCTTTTTGGCTATTTTGGCTCCAGGCTTTTATTTGTGCACGGTGCCTGCGGTGGTGGATTATTTTATTATCCTGTTGTTAGCTTGGATATTAATAATTTGGGTCTAGGTTTTGTTGCGGTTGAGGATTTTTTTGTTGATTACTTTGATATCAAGTTTTCAAAAACAAAATTTTTAGGAATTAAAAAAAATGACAGTAGAGAAATATACTTGTTGGATATAACAAAAGACTTACTGCCACATAAGTTGTACGAAGCACGTCCGGGTGAAAGGTTCTTTGCCCCATCTTTTTACGGCGATGATAAGATCAACTATGTTTATCTTGCTGATGATGAGATTGTCTTAAGTATCTATCCTCGCGAAACTACTGAAAATATACCCTATAGTGATGACGAAGAAATTCCGCTCAGATACGAAACAACAAACCTCTCGCTGTTGCCTTGAGGCTTCGCGGT
>CAZXGE010000120.1:0-2743 GCA_964640445.1 uncultured Candidatus Peribacteria bacterium | reverse complement strand
CATTATTTAGTAAAGCAAATAAATCAGTATTAAAAATATTCCTAACTTGCCGAAAAGTTCTCACATAATAAGCTAGTAAATCCTGATTATTCTCCTGTTCATTTAAAGCATTTAGCACAATATAAATGTTAGGCACAAAGGGAATCAACGCGCGATCAAGCCCCTCAATGCTATTAACCGCGTCCACAAGTGGCCGCGCCTCATCAGTCCCCACCTCTGTGACTACACTAGTTTCCTGATTACGATCTGGATTAGACCCTGGCTTATCACCATCACTATCCTGACTATCTTCATTATTCTTCTCACCACCAAAACCAATATCTGGAATTTTATCTCGCAATTTTTGCCAAAAACCAGGACCACTATCAGCCTCCTGCTTCGGCTTCTCCGCAACGACATTACCGACATCATCGCCTAAAAATCTAAACAAAAACACAAAAGAACCAGCAATCAAACTACCAACCAAAGCCAAAACAACAACAATATAAATTAATTGCCCCTTAGCCAAATGCAATTCTCCAAATATGCCTTTAAGCTCATCTAATACACTAGATTTAAAACTTTCATCAACATCGTTATCCTCAACCTGCGCCATTTCAGCATTAATCACCTCGTTAAACGCTTTGGTTTGTGTCTCTGGCTCTACATCATTTTCTCCAGTACCAGAACCACCCTCGTCTGAATTGGGCTGATCTTCCATACCCTCTTCATCAGAGTCAGCATTGGTCGCATCAGAAGCAGCAGAACCCGCCTGAGCTTCTTCCTCCGGATCCTGATCTTCGTCAATATAGTGCATATTTGTAAATAGATCCTTTAATTATAGCACAAAATTCAGCAAATTCAAAGTTGCGATTTCGCCATTGCTCAATAATAATTAGTTTAAATATTCCCCAAAAAACAAAAACACTCTATGAAAATTGAACTGAGCAAAAAATTCACAAGTACCGAAGCAGTAGTAATCCCCTTTTTAAGCGAAAAAATCAACTTCAAAAGCCTAGAAAACCTACCCGAATCGATCACAGAAGCACTCAAAACACAATTCACATACAAAAAACACACGGAAAAAAACGCAATCACAGAAACAATTGCCCTAATTAACAAAAAACCAGTACTGGTCATCAGCTATATCGTCGATAGCAAAAAACTAAAACAGGAAACAACAACCGATCTAGGCGGCAAAATCAGCCAAATTCTCGCTAAGCACAAAATTAAATCCGCCACAATTCTCGATCTACCAACATCAAGCAAAAAACCAGAACATCTTCGCTTCTTTTTATTAGGTTTTCTACTTAGCAGCTACAAATTCGATACCTATTTAACCAGCCCCAAGCAAGCTCAACATCAATTCGAGTCTGTCAAATTAATCAGCAGCACAAGTGACCTTACTAACGACACAATTTCCGAACTCCAAGCCGTGGTCGATGGCATCCACTACACTCGCGACTTAGTCAATTTACCACCCAATCATGTCTACCCCAAATTTCTAACCGCCGAAGCACAAAAAATCGCCAAAAAAAGCAGCCGCACAATCAAAGTTGAAGTTTTTGATGAGAAAAAAATGGCCAAACATAAAATGGGCCTAATTCTTGGCGTCGGCGCTGGGAGCCATCAAGAAAGCCAAATGATTTTCCTCGAATACAAAAACAAACCAGCCAAAGGCAAAAAGCCAGTAGTCATCGTTGGCAAAGGCATCACTTTCGACGCCGGCGGCCTGAACATTAAGCCAACAAACGGCATTGAAGACATGAAGTCGGACATGGCTGGCGCTGCAAATGTACTCGGTTTAATGCAAATCCTCAGCGTCCTCAAACCACAAGCACACATCATTGGTGTCATCGCCGCAGCCGAAAATCTCCTTGGCGATAAAGCCATGAAACCAGGCGACATCCTCACGGCCACCAACGGCAAAACTGTCGAAATCACCAACACCGATGCCGAAGGACGCCTAGTTCTAGCAGATGCAATTGCCTATAGCGTCAAAAAATACGACCCAGAATACCTCCTGGACATGGCCACGCTGACGGGAGCTTGTATTGTCGCCCTAAGCCACGAAATCACCGGTGCATTCACCAACACGCCAGCACTTTACGAAAAACTACAAAAAGCCAGCCACGAAACCACTGAACAATTCTGGCAACTACCAATTATCGACCTCTTCCGCGAAAGAGTAGCCAGCAAAATTGCTGATTACAAAAACTGGACCGCTTCTGTAAAAGCAGGTGCCAGCATGGGCGCTGCCTTCCTAGAAAAATTTGTCGGCAAAACTCCTTGGATCCACCTAGATATCGCTGGGCCAAGCTGGTCGCCCGAAAACAGAGCCACTTATCATGAAGGTGCTACCGGCAGACCACTACACACCCTTTGGGTCATGACAAAGCAACATTTTAGCGAACAAGCCAAGCAAAAATAAAATCAAACTATTGTTTAGTGGTGAATATTTTTTTAATATCTAAAGCCAACTTTATTAAACAAAAGCAAAAAAGCAATGGACGCAAGATTAATTGGCTACCAAGACCGTTTCGCCCTCATTCAAATTGGTGACGATGTTGTCAAAATACCTCAAAAATTTCTCCCAACCGAAATTAATATTGGTGAAAATTTATTAATCAAATTCGCCACAATCAAAGACAACCACAACGAAGAATTATCGCGCATGAAAACCATGCTACAAGAATTAATCAATTAAGGAAGCTCTGAAAAATGCGAACTTCTGCGTCAACTGTGTCATTTGTGCTTGGGCCGT
>CAZXGE010000119.1:0-2761 GCA_964640445.1 uncultured Candidatus Peribacteria bacterium | reverse complement strand
TAAATAATGCCAATGATCGTAAAGCGACTTTCGATCAGTATTTACTCGATTTTAAAGGTTATAATGCGGAGGTATTGTTGGCTTATGAGGATTTGCGTCAGGAGGTGGAAAAGCTAACTGAAACTTTGACGAGGATTGAAAATTTGGAACAAGAAATTGAAACAAATTATATAAATCAGGCTGAGGCGTTGAATAGTAGTATATTGAGAGCAGAATTAGTTAGATTTCAAGAATTGGCAAAAAGACGAGTGGTGATTCGTTCAGAGTTAAAGGCTAGAGAACAGATTCTGAATCGTTATGAGGATGCATTGCCTTTGATTAGTCAAAAGATTTTGGCTGTAGAGGCCAATAAGGATGCTTTTATTAAGGGCGTTAAAGTTACGGAGTTTAGGCAAATTGATTTAGACTTGGTGATTTCCGAATAATCGAGTTATAATTGGTAATCAATTTTGTTTTCCTTTAATAATTTATGGATTTTTTTGCTCCAGTGCGATCAGAGATTCGAGCGGGCTATCCAAATTTGGATTTGCAATTGATTGAGCGGGCTTATGAATTTGCCAAAGTTGCACATGAAGGGCAGAAGCGGTTTTCTGGTGAACCGTATATTACGCATCCAGTTGAAGTTAGTCAGCTGCTTTTGGCGTATAATCCGGATACGGAAATGATGATGGCGGCGCTATTACATGATGTTTCAGAAGATACAGATAAGAGCTTGGCAGATATTGAAGCGGAATTTGGTTCTACCGTTAGCAGTTTGGTTGCTGGTTTGGAGAAGTTGAGTAAGGTGCGAGCGCGTGGACCTGGTAGTGAGATAGAGAATTTGCGGAAAATGTTTATCCATTTTGCTAAAGATTTGCGGATTGTCGTGATTAAACTTGTTGATCGTTTGCATAATATGAGTACGCTGAAGTTTGTGCGTCCGGATAAGCAAGAGCGAATTGCTAAAGAAACTTTGGATATCTATGTACCAATTGCTGCAAGGTTAGGTATTTACGAACTTAAATGTAAGCTTGAGGATTTGTGTTTTGAAGTTTTGGAACCGGAGCAGTTTCTGGAGACAAAAAAGATGTTGGCTAGTTTTAGGAAATTGACTTTACCTTTAATGACTGAGATAAAAAAAGTTTTGCAAAAAGAAATGGCGATGTTTGGTTTTGCTAATGTAAAGGTAGAAGCAAGGCTAAAAAGTATTTACAGCGTTTATCGGAAAATGAAGAAAAAGGGGCGAAATTCGATCGATGAAATTTATGATATTTTTGCGATGCGTGTGATTTTACCTAATGAGATGCGTGATGGTCGTGAATACACTGGTCATCTTTATGCGGCTTTGGGTGTAATTCATAGTTTGTGGCCACCTTTGCCACACCGATTTAAAGATTATGTTGCTGTACCTAAACCTAATGGCTATCGTAGTTTGCATACAACGGTTTTGGGGCTTGGTCCGGCGTCGCGGCATCAGCCAACAGAGATTCAGATTCGGACACAGTTTATGCATGAGGAAGCTGAGACTGGTGTGGTTTCACACTGGGTTTATAGTCAAACTAAAGGCAGGTCTGCTGTGAAGCCAGAACTGGTTAAAAAAGATTCTGCATTGGAAAAAAGTTTGAACTGGGTAACGACGGTGAATCAGGTTTTAAAAGATACTAGTGATAATCGTGAGGTGATTTCTGAACTGAAAAGTGATGTATTTAATGATCGAATTTTTGTGTTTACGCCCAAAGGTGATGTGAAAGATTTACCATTTGGGGCAACGCCAATTGACTTTGCTTATGCGATTCATTCGGATGTGGGTAATCATGCGGTTATGGCCAAGATGAATGGTGTAGTTTTGCCATTGGATTCAGCTTTGGAAAATGGGGCTATTTGTGAGATTTTGACAAAGGAGAGTGCTGAACCGAATCAATTTTGGTTGTCTTTTGTGAAAACGAATTCCGCAAGAATCAAAATAAAAAACTGGTTTAGGTTGAATGCCGATCCGCAAAAAAAGCTGAAAGAAGGGCGACAATTGGTTAATAAATTATTGGAGCAACTTGGTAAGGAACAGTTGGATAAAGAGCTTAGTTTGTTTAAAATTTATGATAGCGAGAAGCTAACTTTTCGTGAGCGAGAGGAATTGTTGCGTGATGTTGGCTGCGGTATTGTTTTGCCACAAGTGGTGATTAAGAAATTATTTCCTGAAGAGGATTTGTTGAAGTCGAATTCTCGTTCTCGTCATCCTGTGTCTAGAAAAGTTGATAGTTCAAAAGTTACTGATTTAACCAAGCAGATTGTTGTTGATGGAATTGCTGGTTTGCCTTTGAAAATTGGTACTTGTTGTTTGCCCAAATTGTTTGATCCGGTGATGGGTTATGTGACTCGGGGGCGAGGAATTACAGTTCATAAAAAATGGTGTAAAGTGGTCTCGCGTGATCTTGAGCGTTTGATTAATTTGAACTGGATTGGTGAAAATACTAAGCGTTTTTATCCTGTGGATTTGGAGCTTAAGGTTGCTGATCGTGTCGGTTTGTTGTCGGAAATTTCTAGTCTTACTTCGGCCTTAGGTATTAATATTGGCAGTGTTGTTTTGACTTCGAAAGTACCTGGAGAGGTGATTTTCCGTTATCAGGTTGAGGTTTATAGTTACGATCAGTTGGTGGCGTTGATGCAGAAGTTGCAAGATATTAGCGGTGTCCGTTATTTAAGAAAACTCTGAAAAATGCGAACTTCTGTGTCAACTGTGTCATTTGCTACTCATCGTATTGCTAATACGTCTCGGTCGCAAATT
>CAZXGE010000118.1:0-2816 GCA_964640445.1 uncultured Candidatus Peribacteria bacterium | reverse complement strand
CCATGTTAATTTTTGTTGCAGGTTTATTACGTGTTTTTTGAGATTCAATTTTCTTGCTCCATCTCACAACAGTATTGATTCCTACTTGAAAACGTTTGGAAGCCTCTGCAAATGTAAGCTTATATTTTGCTTTTACTGATAAAACCTTTTGGCGAAAATCTAGGGAATAGGTCATAACTCAAATACGTTGAAAAATTATCTTAAATTATAACCATTTTATATCGCTTAGGCTATATCACGCAAATATTCTTGAGAAAGCACACTAAGAAACAGGAAAATTTTAACCTTTAATTAATATTGGTTAATTTTTTATGAAGGTAGAGCCCGCCCTAGATATTGGGTTGGTTCAGAATGCGCAATAATTTATATCAGCTACGCAGCGATTTCACAAGAGAATTTTGCTAGTTTATTTTAATCTTGGAATTTACTAGACCGAACTACATAGGGAACCTGTCCAAGATTAGTTAAAAGAACAACGACTGGTGGCATTCCACTAAGTTTACCACACCGTTGATAAACTGAATAAGCGCTAGTATCATCTAAATCACTCGTATGCAAAACGCCATAAGATCCAGTAAACCTTATTACCACTGGCCCTTGGCCTCCTGGCCCTTGGCCTCCTGGCATAAGCGTCTCCCTGGCATGATCGCCTATCGAGTTGGCACTATCCTTTACGAGTTGCATGTCGCGAAATGCTGTAGCTAATCTATGCAACGAAGCATAAGCTTCTTCTAAACTTGGAGGTGCGTCATTAATATTACTTGAACCTTGTAGCTTTAGCCCTTGCCCCATCTTAAACCTTGCTTAAATGCTAAATTTTAGCTAAAAGTAGTGATGAATTTAATTTTCGTCAATGCAACTACGAAATTTAGTTGATAAAAAAATTCTCAAAGCAAAGTTGGCAACCGATCAAACTGCCAGAAAAACGGTATCTTTTTACCGCTATGTGATCATCGAAAACCCCGAAGAATTGCGTGACCAACTTTTTGCCGAATGGCATGAGCTGGGCGCCATGGGACGGATTTACTTGGCAAGAGAAGGCATTAACGCGCAAATGAGTGTTCCCGAAGCGAACTGGGAAAAATTTGTTGATAAACTTTACGAACATGCGGAATTTAAAGATGTCCCCTTCAAAATTGCTGTAGAAGATGATGGGAAATCATTTTACAAACTGACGATCAAGGTGCGCAAGAAAATTGTGGCTGATGGTTTGGATGATAGCAGTTTTGATGTAACGAATGTTGGCAAGCACTTGTCAGCTGCGGAATTTAACGAAGCGATGACAGATAAAAACGCTATCGTGGTGGATATGCGCAATCAATACGAGAGCGAAGTTGGGCGTTTCGAAGGGGCGATTTGCCCAGATGTCGATACTTTCCGCGAAGAACTACCATTAGTCTTGGACGAACTAAAAGAGCAAAAAGACAAAAAAATCTTACTCTACTGCACAGGCGGGATTCGTTGTGAAAAAGCTAGCGCCTATTTGCGACATCATGGCTTTAATGATGTTAACCAGCTCCATGGTGGAATTATTGACTACAAACACCAAATTGACCGGGAAGGTCTGCCTAGCAAATTTATTGGCAAAAACTTTGTTTTCGACGAGCGCATGGGCGAAAGAATTACCGAAGACATTCTAAGCAACTGTCACCAATGCGGATCTGCCTGCGACGACCACACAAACTGCCTAAATGACGCCTGCCATTTACTGTTTATTCAATGCACAGATTGTCGTGCAAAAATGTCTGGCTGCTGTAGTGCTGAATGCCAAAATATCATCGCCCTACCGGAAGAAGCACAAAAAGAATACCGCAGAAAAGCTGCCAAAACCGGTGACAATTTGGCTGTGTACAAGAAAAGATTAAGACCGAAAGTTTGCTCAATTGCCTAAATTCGTGACGAGAGCCCTCGGCCTTACTCGTAAACCTCAAAACGATAGCTAATACTCTTGGCCGATTGCTGGCTTGGGCTTTGGCTTTTGAGCTGAAAGTGGCCGGGAATTGGATCTAAAAAGGCATCACAAGCAAAATCGCCTACAACTACGGTTTGGTATATCCGAACTAAACCGGGATGAGTGAAACCTAAATTGAAGATCTGGGCGCCACCAATATTAAAAATCGTTTCGGCCTTGAGCTGTTCAGCCAGCGCCAATGCTTCGTCGAAACTAGCAACAACATAACCGCCTTCAGCCTGATAAGTCTGGTCGCGGCTGATTACGATATTAAGTCTAGATTTGAGCGGCCGAGAGAAACTAGGTAGAGACTCCCAAGTTTTGCGCCCCATGATCACGGCATT
Organism: uncultured Candidatus Peribacteria bacterium; assembly: GCA_964640445.1. GTDB lineage: Bacteria > Patescibacteriota > Gracilibacteria > UBA1369 > UM-FILTER-41-14 > CAZXGE01. The sequence goes on along the minus strand of CAZXGE010000118.1, from coordinate 521 downwards.
CTGACGCTCGGGATCCTTTGTCTTCGTAGTTATTTCCGAGAAATAAGCCAAATCCTCTGGTAATCGCCAAGGTAGGTCATTGGCTTTGCCAATCCCTCTAGTCTGATCGCAAGCGTAGATGATGGAAAAATTGGGCATAGATTAAACGGCTACTTCGAATTTAATAAAAGGCTCATGCTCATAACCGACAATTTCGAAATCGGAAAATTCGAGATCCCAAAACGGTTTCTTGGCAATTTTTAGCCGTGGTAGAGGGTGTGCTTTTCTAGCTAGTTGCTCTTTCAAACCCTCAACATGGTTTAGATAAATATGAGCATCCCCCATTGTATGCGTGAAAATGCCGGCTACATAACCACACTCCTGAGCAAGCATGTGCAGCAGCGTGGCATAGCTGGCGATATTGAACGGCACTCCCAGGGCGATATCGGCACTACGCTGATATAATTGGCAATCCAAGCGACCATTGACAACATAGAATTGAAACAACCAATGGCAAGGTGGTAAGGCCATATTCTCGATTT
>CAZXGE010000117.1:0-2828 GCA_964640445.1 uncultured Candidatus Peribacteria bacterium | reverse complement strand
CGTCTCGGTCGCAAATTCCTTGTTTCCTTGAATTTCATCATTTTTCAGAGCTTCCTTAATGCAAACTTCTGCGTTGTAAGTAGTTTGTCTCCTAAAATTGGATCGTTTTATATAACCCTCTAAGTAAAATGTATATGGTCGAAGTCGAAAAAGTCGTAGGGCGGATTGCTCAGGAGATTGTTGCTTGGCAAAGTCAAAATTCCGGTTTGTTCCGCTTGGGTGTTTGTGGTGGGCGATTTGCCAATGAGCTTTATCGAGCTTTGGCCGTGCGAACCGATGTTGATTGGGGGCGGGTGTTACTGATTTTGACTGATGAGCGTTTTGTGGAGTCGGCAAGTTCGGATAGTAATCTGGGGGTTTTGGCCGAAAATTTGATATTTCCTGCAGGAATTAGTTTGGATAATGTTGTGTTTTTTGATACCGAAGAAGGTGCGGATTATCTGGAAAGTGCGGAAATGATGGATCGCCAATTGGCGGAACTGCTGGCTGAGCGTGCTCCCCTGTTTGATTTATTGATTTTGAGTGCTGGTCCGGATTTCCATATTGCTTCCTTGTTTCCCGAAAGTTTGACTGTTGATCGTGATTGTCTGTTGTTGGCACAGACGGCGACTACGGAAAAATTTGCCGTCCCTAGGCGGTTGAGTTTGAGTTATAAGGCTTTGCGTCAATTTGGCCAGTTGTGCTTGCTGGTTGTTGGTGAAGACAAAGCCAATGTCCGCAAACAGATTGCTGAGACGGGTTTAGTCGATGCTAAACTGGCCGAAGAATTACCTCTCTATCAGTTGTTTGCTGATGCGGGTGCTGCCGCAAAGCTAGTTGACGACAGCAGGGCTTGGTTGGTTGGTGGGTGATTTAGTTACTTTTTGAGCTAGGGCTGGGTTGATGTGCGCCACACGGTGGTTGATTTGTGGGCCTGCTTTTACAATTACTGCAATTGCAGCAATTTGCTCAAATTTTGTGAGAAGTCCGAAATCTTCAGGGAAGACTTTGGCTTTTTCACCGGGGCCAACTTTGATATTTGGTGCAGCTTGTAGGGCAGTAAGTAGTTGGGTTTTGCTAGCTTTTATGAATTCTTTGATGGCGTTTTCGACTTGTTGTTGCTGGTCTGAATTTAGGTTGGCTTTAGTGACTTTGACGGTATGGCGGGCATGGAGATTGAGGCCATCGATAGCGGAATCTGCATTCGGGCGCTTTGAGTTGGTAATTCCACTTGGTTGCAGGTGGCCATAGAGCTGGGTGAGGTTTTCTGCGAGTAGAATTCCAATGTCGATTTGTGTTTTTTCTTTTACAAAAGCAATGAGTTCTGTTTGGTTTCTGGTGTTGAAGTCGAGGTAGGCTTGAATTTGGGCAGCGATCGAGGCTTGGATTGCCTCTGGGGTTGTGGCCAAAGTGTGATCTGGTGCTGTGTCGAAGTCGGTAGATTGGGAGGCAACGATGAAATTTGCATTGTTGGTATTTTTTACGGTTTTATCGGGGAGGGTGTTAGCTCGGGCGGCGCTGGGGATGGCTTCGCGAGCTTCTTTGGTGGCTGGTGTGTTTGCGCTTATGGCTAGGTGTTCTATTGCACTTTCTTTTAGAATGGTTGACAGTTGTTCGTACATGGCCGATTGATATGCTTCTTCATCTACATATCTTACAGGCATGTAAAGCATGTATTTTGCATTTGCGGCTTGCATTACATTTATCATTTTTTGAACTTCTTCACTTGGCTCGATTGCTTGAACTAGCTGGAGGTCGGCTAGACAAATAATTTCGATACCATCGATGTAGTATGGGTTTTCTGGATTATGAGCTAGTGATTGGACTTTGCCGGCTGTGACTGTTTTTGTGTGTAGAGTTCGGGTGGCGGTCAGGAACTCGCTAGTTACTGCTGCAAGGTCTTGGTCTGTTGTTCCTTTTAGTGGGAGCAGCCAGATCTGTTCACTTTTTGGCACTAATACTGGTTCTAATTCGGCGGCGACAATTGTGCCCCCTAGTCCTAGTAGACCGATGTGGGTTTGGATCTCTTGTTGGTTGGCTAGTGTTACTAGCTCGCCGTTGATGCTGATAGTTAGTGATTCTAGGAATGGTGCGATCGATGTACGGTTTGGGCCTTTGGCTCCGGTGGCAATTACTGCTCCAAGTTGAGCCATGTTTACAGTTGTCGGATTGGTCGGGATTTGGTAGAGGTAGCCTGCTGGTGCTTCTAGGGTTTTTAAGTGTTCGTTGATTGCTTGGGTAGTTAGACCGGCGCCGGCGTGGATTGTTATTCGTCCATCTTGAGAGGTTTCTAATTGAAATGAATTGGCAAGATTTCTATGCTTAGTAGGTATGGCTGTGTTTTCGCTGATTAGTTGGATTGCAACGGTATTTTGTGCGGCATTGGTTTGTTCGGCGGTTAGCTGGCCTTTTGGTCCGAAGCTGCCATTGCCACTTGTGGCAGCTCCGACGGGGATGATATTTAGTCCAAATTGCTTAGCTAGTGCTGCGATTTCGTGTGGTGCGTTGGTTTTGAGTATGAAAGCTGCTGGAATTGGATTTCCTACATTGTCTGTGAGGTTACCGTTATTTGCCAAAATACTTAATTTGATATTTTTATTTTTTAATGCCTCAATTGCAGTGAAAAATTTAGCTCCAAAGGCATTTATTTCTGCTTTTTCTGCTTCTGCTGCGGCTTTTGCTGCTTTTTCTGCTTCTGCGCTTTCTGTTTTATATTCTGCAATTTCACCCTCAAAACCACCTGCTTGTAATTGCTGCTGCTGTGCTGCTTGTTCTTGTCCTGGTTCAGTTCCTAATACACCTAGAGCCATGGTTTTTTGGTTAGTTGCTAACTTACGGCTACTATATTG
>CAZXGE010000116.1:0-2855 GCA_964640445.1 uncultured Candidatus Peribacteria bacterium | reverse complement strand
CATGGCAAAGTTCAATATAAAAAGGGTAAATATGAAATTCTACTCGAGCAACTATCTGATATTTTTGGGAATAATCTTAGATTCGAATCCGAAGCAGATCGACAAAAGTTCTATGACAACCTGGAAAAAATAGTTAGCAAATTGAAAAAAAATCTTAACATTGAACAATTAAACCTAATACTACCCGAGCTTATTAGGCTTCGGGCATCTCGAAAATTAGATATAAAGATGAACCTTACTGAACTCATTAACTATGATGCCAATCAAATTTTTGCGGAATTAAACAAATATGAGGAAATAATCGAATATCACAAATCAGCAAAAAAAAGAAACATTGTAAGTTACCTAACTAAAACAAAAGAAACTGCTAATGCCCGTATGGGAGCGCATCTCTGTATCGCAAATGACCGCAATATGTGGGAAAATGAAAACTATTTTGAGTTTGTAATGATGGATAAGGATACTGGCAAATGTGTTGGAGTTGTTATGCTTTTAAATATTCAAACAACTAATGGAAAAAACTATCTTTGGTTTGGCCCAAATCCATTTGAAAGCTTTCTGGATAAAGTTAGTAGCAGGTCTTGTTACCAATATCTGCTTAATATCACCTGTGACTTTGCAGAAAAAAATGACTACAACGGCGTAGTTGTACCAATTGATGAAAAGGTACATGTCGAATGTACTAATAGGGGTGGTGATTTCCCAGGACTAATTACTGAATCAAAAATCAAGGATCAATTTGGCAAAAAACTAAATATCAATTTTGGCAGAGAACATACCTTGAGTGGCAAATATGTATATGGCAACGGTGACTTGGTTTGGCTAAATCCAAATAAAATAATTTAAAATCCCATTAACAAAGGTTGCTAATCAGAGCCAAGGGTGCATCGCCCCTGACTCTGATTTCTTATCACTAATGTAAAATTATCTAAGCCATCTACCCTCTCCCTAGATACACCTCCAAGGCCATCCTTGCCACTGAAATACTAAGTAGCAATGCGCCTTCAAAGCGAGACAAGCGCCAGCCGGTTCGCATCATGATTCCAACCAAAACGATCGTAGCGACAAGCAAGACCATTGAGAATAGGTTATCCGGCAAGCCTAGGACCGTTGTTGCTGAATGGAGACCAAGCGGTGCGACCACGGCGCTGACACCGATAATACCCAAAACATTGAAGATATCTGAGCCGACAACATTACCGATCGAGATCCCGAATTTGCGTTTTAGCGTAGCCGTCAAAGAAGTTGCCACCTCTGGCAAACTTGTACCAGCAGCCACAATTGTCGCACCGATTGCCCACTCGGACACTCCGTAACTTTCAGCAATACTTACAGCCGATTCAACAACATAGTCAGAACCTTTGACCAAGAAATACAAACTAACAACGAACAGCAATACATCTTCCCATGAACCTTTAGCGTCTTCCATTTCCTCATCCGCTTCTGGCAGATCTTTTTTCCAGAATAGGAATGCATTATAAGCAACTAATAAAGCCAATAGAATAATCCCTTCGGCTCTAGTTACAAACTGGTTCCAGATGATGACCAAAATGGCGATTGTGGATAACATCAATGCCACCATGTCGCGATAAACCATTTTCTTGGCGATCTTCTGTGGTGCGACGATGGAGACCAAACCCAAGATGAAACCTAGGTTAAAAATATTGGAACCGATCACATTACCAACAGACAATGCGCCTTGACCATCCAGAGCTGCTTTCACTGAAACAGCGATCTCGGGAGCTGATGTACCCATTGCTACAACCGTAAGACCGATCCAGATTTCGGACACCTTGAACATACGAGCAATATGCACACTCGACTTGACGAGATAATGCGAAGCAACACCCAAGACCAGCAAGCCACCCAGCAAAATCAATAAGTTTGTTAGTAACATATCCTTATGATTAGGATTAAAAATAATGGTTAGAATTTAGCCTAAAAAACAATTCGCTGGCAATATCAACTGAAAATTTGGCTTTGCCTTGGCTTTGAAATGTTAGTTTGCTATCATGGCTTTAAGTAAGTTTCGGTTACAACAGTAAATTATAAATCAAAAGTAAACATGGAAATTCAATGGTTTGGTCAAAATAGCTTTAAACTAAGCGGAGAAAACGGTGCGATCCTCATCGACCCTACGACACAAGATAGTATTGGTAACGATGCCAAAATTGTCATTTTTACGGACAAAGAGGCAGCAGAAGCCAACAAATTAGACCTGATGACTGCTAAGGTTTTTGACTGGCCAGGTGAATACGAAGCTGCCGGCATGGCGGTTTCTTTGACTGCTCTGGACAAATTAGGCGGCGACCAGCTTTTGGCACATATCGTGATCGATGGCTTCCGTGTTGTCAATTTGGGCAAACTCAACCAAGAACTTAGCAACGAACAAGCCTCCGAACTAGGCACTGTGGATATCTTGATGGTTCCCGTCGGTGGCAACTATGTTTTGGACCCCAAAAAAGCTGCTGATACTATCGAGAAAATTGAACCTAAACTGGTCATCCCAGCCCTACACCAAACCGACACAGACGCTGATTTGTTGCCACTGTCCGAGTTTAGCAAAATCACGGGGATTAACATGGAGCGTGAAGAGAAAAAATTGAAATTAAAAGACACAAGCCAACTAAATTCTGAAAGGACGGAATTTGTTTCTCTGGAGAAAATTTAAACTTTAGCCTATCGGTCCCCGTAGTTCAACGGATAGAACGATCTCCTCCTAAGAGATAAATACAGGTTCGATTCCTGTCGAGGACACCAGTCCCAACTACAAAAACTAATAAGCTCTAAAAATGCGAAATTCTGCGTCAACTGCGTCATTTGCTACTCATCGTATTACTAATACGTCTCGGTCG
>CAZXGE010000115.1:0-2895 GCA_964640445.1 uncultured Candidatus Peribacteria bacterium | reverse complement strand
ACAGCGCCTTTGCTCAGACCGGCAAACAAGCTCCATTAGAAGCAATCATCCGCGTCGAAGATCGCAAAGGCAACATTCTTTACGAAAGCGACAAAGAACCAAAATTAAACCAAGTTTTAGACCCTGAAGTTGCCTTCATTATCGCTGACATCTTAAGCGATCGTAAAAACAATCTAGGTAGCAACCTCAACATCTCCAACCGCCCTACTGCCATCAAAACCGGTACATCAACATCGAGAATCAAAGCTGCCAACGGCAACCCATTACCCAACGATGCTTGGGCCGTAGGCTTCACACCACAATACACCGTCTCCGTTTGGAGTGGCAACAACAACCGCCCCATGGGTCCCAATGGTGAGGGTTACAGTAATTCCGCACCTACATTCGGTAAATTCATGAACTACATCCATCAACTAAACGACATCCCGCCAACTGCATTCAGCAAGCCCGAAGGTATCAAATCAGTAAGCGTATCTAAGTTCTCCGGCTTTCTACCAGGCGAATCCACACCTAAGGACATGGTCGTTTCAGATTACTTCCCCAGCTTCGGCGTACCAGACAAAGTTGATAACTCATTCACTGTTGTAGCTGTCGATAGTAGAAATGGGCTTTTAGCCAATGATTCCTGCCCACAAGAGTATGTTAAAGATGGCTTCTTCGTAAACCCACAAACTGAGCTAGAACGATTCGAGAACTGGAGCCAAGGCATCTATAGCTGGCTAACTAGCAGCAATCAAGACCAAGCAACTTTACCCGAAAATCTCTCTGATTTAGATATTTTAATGGGCAAACAAAATCAAAACTTAATCTACTACAGACCAATTCCTCAAGAAGAAAGCCCATTATGCGATGGCATAGCCGTAGAAAACGAACCAGAAATCCGCATCACCTCACCAGCAAACAGAAGCAATATGGGCTATGGTGTCCACGAGATTTTGGTCGAAACAGCAGCAGCCAATGGCATTGATCGTGTCGAATTTTACCTTGGCGACAATTTACAATTCACTAGCAGGGTCAGCCCGTACAAAGGTAAAGTCCGTGTTACACAAGCTTTTGAAGCCAATAAAGTTTATGATATTACGGCCAAAGTTATCGACGAATCAGGCTTTAGCAAAAAAACTAAAATCAAAGTCAAAATTGGCTCACAACCTTTCTCGGAAACAGAAACAAACGAGACAGAACAGCCTCCCGTAAACAATCAAGAAAACAATGAGTTTTTACCTTTCGAAGATCAAATAACGAACCAAAGTCTTAATGAAGGGGGACCGGTAATTAATGTAACTCCGTTTTAAACAGCTTAATCATCTCCAAAGCGGCAATCGCAGCCTCAATCCCCTTGTTACCATCATCATTACCAGTACGAGCTACCAATTGCGCCAAATTATCCACAGCTAAAACTTGCTGGATTATTGGCGTAACAAATTCAACAGCTAAGCTATTCAAATTATCATTTACTGCATCCACAACCATTTCGAAATGCCTAGTGTCACCACGAACAACTGCACCAAAAACAAGCAGCGCATCAACTTCGCCTTTTGCTAATATTTTTTTAGCAACAACAGGTATCTCCAACGCCCCAGGCACACGATAAACGGCTAACTGTGATTCTTCAACACCTACCTTTTTCAAACAATCCAAACAAGCATTTAACATGCTCTCAACAGCCTCACCATGCCATTTCGAAGCAATAACCACCAACTTAGCCTGATCCAATCCAGCAAAACGATAAGCATCGGGCTCAAAACTGTAATTAGTTTTCATTAGTCGAAGTTTGAGATATCAACAAGCGATAAACAGCAATCACAAATATTGCAAAAAATGGCAAAGTCCATAGCGGAAACTCCAATATTTCAGTATATCGAAAATCAACCATACGCAAGCGAGTGACCAAAAACAACAAGGGAACTGCCACCACACCAGAAATCAGCATCAGTAACTGCTCCCATCGATTCAAGACAAGTACTCGCAAAAAGACAATCAATACCCCAAAAAACAAAGCAAAAATATAAAACTTAGCCAATACAGCCAAAGCGGCAAAAACCACCAAAAACAAAACCAACTCATTACTAAACATTAATTCCAAATAACGCTTTTGCTTTTTCTGATTTTCAAACAACAAATAACTCTCTTTTGGCTCCTGCTTAGGAAATTTCAAAAAATAAAGCCCAGCCAAATATCCAGCCAAATTAACCACCAAAACAGTCAAAATCGCTAGCAAAACAGCAAACCACAAATTCACGCCCCAAATTTGGTTTTGAGAAAAAATAACTGCACCAAATTTAGCTAAACCTGTAACCACAAACAATGACCCCAAAACCAAAACTAGTAACTGCCTAATATTCAATTTGGCAAAATAAGCATAACCAGCTAAACCTAAAGCTAATAACAAAGTTGTAACCACTCCACCCAAAAAATCTCGAACGCAAACAACAACAACAGAGAACAAGGCTAAACCAATCAAAACATACAACAAGCTCAGATCAAACTTGATCCCAATTTTTCTATCTAATGAAAACAACATAAATCTTACTTAAAACATTTAAAGCCATTGTAGCAAATATTGCGCGGTGGTCTAGTCCAAATCTTCAAATCTTTCCCGAGTAACCAAATTGACGAAACTTTTCCTCGGTAACCTAGCTAACTTTTTAGCATTTTCATCAACATAACCAATTGCAATCAACATTGCGGGGATATAGCGCTCAGGCAAATTCAAAAATTTGGTTAATCTCCATTTGCTAAAACCCATCATCGGACAAGCACCTAAACCCAACCCCTGAGCAGCTAACAAGATTGACATTGTCACCAATCCCGCATTACGAATCACCATCTCCCTTCTTTTAGCCAAATCCCTAGTTTTGCCAACTGCTTGCGCTAACTTCTTTCCCCCCTCAAGAT
>CAZXGE010000114.1:0-2945 GCA_964640445.1 uncultured Candidatus Peribacteria bacterium | reverse complement strand
CAGTAAAAACGGGATTACAGCACTACAAATGGACATCAAGCTCAAAGGTCTCAAAATGTCATTACTAAAAGAAGCTCTCGACCAAGCCAAAATGGGTCTAGATATGATCATGCAAGGTATGCTCAAAGCTATCCCGACACCTCGTACAGAGATGTCACCATACGCTCCGGTTATCGAAACAATCTTCATCAACCCAGACAAAATCCGTGAAGTAATTGGTAAAGGTGGTGAAACAATTCAAAAAATCACCAAAGAATCCGAAACGGAAATCAATATTGAACAAGATGGTCGCGTTAGTGTAACAGCTCCAAACCGTGAAAAAGCCGATATGGCCATCAACATGATCAAAATGATCACTGTTGAGCCAGAAGTAGGTACTGATTACGATGCGACTGTTGTCAACATTACCGCCTTTGGTGCGTTTGTGGAGTTCATGCCTGGGAAAGAAGGTCTAGTCCACATTTCTAAGCTCACAAAAGAACGCCTAAATCAAGTTACGGACTATGTTCAACTTGGTGATACAATTAAAGTGCGCCTAACAGAAGTTGACCGTGAAGGACGCTACAACCTGACACATATTCCGTTCACGACGAGATAAAAGCCCATTTAGACAAAAACTAAAAAGAACCTATGTCCTTGCGAAATTGCAACTGGCATGGGTTCTTTTGCTTTTTGTGCATATGGGGCACTGCAAAAGCACCCTACAACAATTTATTTTTGCGGAAATAAACCAGCATAATGCCAGTTACCAAGATCATTACGCCAATCACCAAGGCAAAAGCCCAAGGGTGGCTAGAAAAAGGCAAAGCAATATTCATACCATAAATACCCGAAACCAAGGTCAATGGCATCATAAAGACCGAAAAGAATGTCAGGGTCTTGATCACATTATTGGTGTTGTTGGAGATTACCGTTTCGTTGGCATCTTCAATCACATCGAGCAAATGACGATGGTGAATAATACTAACATTCATACTTTCGATCAGACTAGCTAAATCGGTAAAATACTTGCTCAAATTTTCACCAGTGAGCTGGCTTTGTTTTTGGCCGAGGTATTGGTAATGAATGCGCTGTGGTTCAATAATTGTCTGAAAAATAATTAAATCTTTCTTAATCTTGGCAATCTCCTTCACACGGCTAATCGTACCGGGTTCCCCGTCTTCAAAAATTTCTTTCTCCAGATGATGAATCTGATCACTAAGCGCATCCAGAAGCGGAATCGACTCTTCGAAAATATATTTAATAATCCGATAGAGAAAAACGCCACAGCCATCGTTGGTATACTCATTGCGCAAAGACTGATCGCTACCTAGCTTATTAAATAATTTAGCTAATTTTCGGTTGCCACGATTGAATGTAACGAGATAATTTTTACCTAAAAAAATATCGACTTCGCTGATTTTGATTGCACCAGTTTCTTTGTTTCTTTCGGGAAATTGAAGTACTAAAAACAAATAATTATCATATACATCGATTTTGGGTCTTTCGGTTGGAGCTAGACAGTCAGATAAATCGAGCTTATGAAAGCCAAATTTGTCGCCGACCAGATCCAAATCGGCTTTATTTATGTGATCAAAAAAATACCAATTCAAATCGTTGGCAATAATTTTTCTTCCTTCTGATCCAATTTGCTCAGGCATATTTGATGTTTTTTTTGTATTTTGTGTATTTGTTGATGCAAAAGTTCACTTTTCAGAACTTACCTGGTCTAATTATACATGTTTTTGCTCTTTTAGGCAATTTACTTTATTCCGCTAGATTGCTATGCTTTGTTGCGTTTAGCTGAATTTTTAAATGAACTATCGAGAAATCATTGCAGAGGCTTGGCATTTCGCCCAAGAAGAAAAACGACCAATGTATTACTTTGCCTTTTTACCTGCGCTTATTACCGCGTTGGCAGGTATATTTTTCGTAGTCTACCAAGGCGTATCCCTAAAACGCTACTTCGAGCATGAAAGCGGTGTTTTATTAGATCTACTCAAATTCGTCATCTCTCTTATCTCCGAAAATCCGGAATACACACTCATTGGCATCGTCACCTTGGCGATTGGGGCATTTATGTATTTATTTTATCCTAGTTTTAGCGAAGCAGCCTTAATCGAGGTGATTTCACGCAAACTCAATGGCCAAACAATTAAGATGCGACAAGGAGTGCAATTCGGCTTCAAAAACTTCTTCGCCGTCTTGGAGTTCAATGGGTTGCTTAGTGCCGTCAGCATCACCGCGCTAATCGGCTATGGCACAATCATCCTTCGGACGCTGGGACCAGAGTTTCTCAAAATTGCTAGCGTTTTCCTCATTGTCATCGGGATCATTTCCATAGTTGCCGACTTTTTGTTTACTTACGCCAAATATTACATCGTGATCGATGACCTGGGTGTGTTTGCCGCTTTGGGCAAAAGTACGAAGCTAGTGATCAATAATTTTGAATCCGTAGCGCTAATCTTCCTGATGCTATTCCTGATTGGCCTTCGAATTATCGTCAACATTGTTTTAATTCTCATAAGTCCGGGTCTGATCGTACTGATAGCTGGCTTTTTTGCTAGCATTGCCCTAAATATCACTGGCTATGTGATTTCGGCGGTAATTGGCCTTGTCGGTATCTATTTGTCCGGCTATTTGGGTGGTGTAGTTTCTGTATTTGCCCATGCCGTCTGGACATTAACATTTCTAAAACTGACCAGCGAAGACAATTTGAGCGCTAGAGATCAGGGGTAGGGAGGGATAAGAGTTATGACCTTTAATTGCAAATAAGAGTGCTATTTGCTATAATTAGTAAATACATTATAAGCACAAAATGAATAATAGTGATCAAATCGAACAAATTACCGTGCCTTTTCCTGCTCAAATTGAACAAAAATTACGAGCTCGCGAAGTGGAGCCAGATGAATTATTGGATTTATTAAAAGCGACTAACCGATTCAAGCTGAAAATTCTGAAAATGA
>CAZXGE010000113.1:0-2987 GCA_964640445.1 uncultured Candidatus Peribacteria bacterium | reverse complement strand
TTAACAAAATTAGCTTAACTGAGAACGAATTAGTTGCCAAACCTTTTTATTTGCCAAGAACCAGATAGCCAGCTATAATTTCCCGTTGCCGTTAGAGCAATTAATCAAGGAAACTTATAGCTTATGACATTGACTGATATTATCGTTAAGGGGGCACGCACACACAACCTCAAGAATATTGACCTTAGGATCCCCAAAAACACCCTCACAGTGTTTACGGGTTTGTCCGGCTCGGGAAAGTCTTCCCTCGCCTTCGATACAATTTTTGCTGAGGGACAAAGACGCTATGTCGAGAGCATGTCCACTTATGCCCGTCAATTTTTGGATTTACTAGAGAAACCAGATGTCGATGAGATTTCTGGCTTATCACCTGCCGTTTCCATCGATCAAAAAACTGCGCCTCGTAATCCCCGCTCAACAGTTGGTACGGTTACGGAAATTTATGATTATTTACGCTTATTATACGCCAAAGTTGGCACGCCATATTCGCCAATCACAGGCAAACCATTAGAACGACAATCAGCCAGCGAGATTATTGACATTATCGCTGACTTACCAGAAGGCAAAAAAATCATGCTTGTTGCTCCGATTGTCAAAGGCAAAAAGGGGACACAGCAGCGTGTTTTCGAAAAAATCAAACAAGATGGCTTCGTCAGATTGAGAGTCAACGGCGAAACTGTCAATATCACTGATCTGCCTGAACTAGACGCCAACAAGCACCACAATATCGATGTGGTTGTTGACCGTTTGGTGGTCAAAAATTTCCATAGACAGAAAAAAACACTAAATTCCGGCCAAGAAATCGACCTACCCAACCCCGATCGTAGTCGTTTAGCTGATTCAGTTGAGCTTTGTATGAAACTGGGCGAAGGGGTAATGTATGTTGTTGACTTTGAAACCGGTGAAGAACAAGTGTTTTCGGAACATTTTGCCGAAGCCGAAACTGGCTTTTCTATTGCCGAAATTGAACCTCGGAGCTTTTCGTTCAATAGCCCGCATGGTGCTTGTCCGGATTGTCATGGGCTTGGCACCAAACTCAGTGTCGACCTGGCTTCTATCGTCCCCAATTCTGACTTAACTCTAGCTGAGGGCGCATTATCACCTTGGGCTAGCACACCGCAGCAACTAGAATGGTTTACCACTGTCTTAACCGAAGTTGGTAAAGTCCATGGTTTCAATATCGACACACCGTTCAAGAAACTTACTGAAAAACAGGTTAATATTATTTTTTACGGCACCGAAGACGACAAATACCAAGTTGTCTCCAGTATGAGCGGCTCCGATCGTCCAATCAACGCCAAATACGAAGGTGTAGTGCCGAATATCGAGCGTCTCTACCACGAAACCGAGTCTGAATTTACCAATCGCCGGCTGATCGAATTTATGGAAGAAGCGACCTGTCAAACCTGTAAAGGTGCGCGTCTACGGGTAGAAATCCTGAATGTAAAAATTGGCGATAAATCAATTATTGACGCCACTAGTTTGTCAGTCGAAGAAGGAATTAAATTTTTCAGCAATTTAACTTTTTCCAAGAGCAAAACTATTATTTCGGAAAAAATTATCAAAGAAATCCTAGCACGCCTGCAATTCTTGGCCGATGTTGGGCTTAGATACCTGACCCTAGACCGCCGTGCCAATACTTTATCAGGTGGAGAAGCCCAGAGGATCCGTTTGGCTACCCAGATTGGCTCCAAATTATCGGGAGTCATTTATGTTCTGGACGAACCTTCAATTGGCTTGCACCAAAATGATAACGACAAATTAATCAAAACACTACTTACACTCCGTGACCTAGGCAATACCGTCATCGTTGTCGAGCATGATATCGACACAATGCTCCATGCTGACTACATTGTTGACATCGGTCCAGGTGCTGGCAAGCATGGTGGTGAGGTGATTGCCGTTGGTACACCCCAAGAGCTCATGGACAATCCCGAATCGGCTACGGGCCAATTCTTGGCTGGGAAAAGATCGATTGCCACACCCGAAACTCGTCGCCCAGGCAATGGTAAGTTCATCAAAATCATTGGTGCAACCGAAAACAACCTCCAAAACCTCACAGTTGAGTTTCCCCTAGGCACCTTCATCGGCGTTTCCGGGGTTTCCGGCTCGGGCAAATCGACTCTGATTAATGAAATTTTGGTCAAAGCAGTGGAGAGCAATGTCAATTCCCGCTCCCGTAGCAAACCGGGTAGTCACGAAAAAATCGAGGGACTTAAACATATCGATAAAATCATCGACATCGACCAATCGCCGATTGGCCGTACACCGCGCTCAAATCCTTCTACGTATACTGGTGTTTTCACGGAAATTCGCAAACTTTTCACCGAATCCCCAGAGTCCAAATTGCGTGGCTACAAAGCCGGCCGTTTTAGTTTCAATGTCAAAGGTGGCCGTTGTGAAGCTTGTAGTGGTGATGGCCTAAAAAGAATCGAAATGCATTTCTTGCCCGATGTTTATGTACCTTGTGAAGTCTGTAAGGGCAGACGCTACAACGCCGAAACACTGGAAGTCACTTATCGTGGCAAAAACATTGCCGATGTCCTAGAGATGACAGTCGAAGAAGCTGTGGAATTTTTCCAAAACATCCCACAAATCAAGATTAAACTAGCGGCGTTGATGGATGTCGGTCTCAACTACATCCAATTAGGACAGACCGCCGACACCTTGTCCGGTGGGGAAGCCCAAAGGATCTAACTAGCAACTGAGTTAGCCAAAAGAGCCACAGGCAGCACGCTTTATGTCTTGGATGAACCGACAACGGGTCTCCATTTTGCCGATGTCGAAAAACTGCTAACTGTCTTACAGCGCTTGGTAGATAGCGGCAACACCGTACTGACAATCGAACATAACCTCGATGTCCTCAAAGCCGTCGATCATATCATCGATCTAGGCCCAGATGGTGGTAATTTAGGTGGCCAAATTGTAGCAGAAGGCACACCGGAAGCTGTAATGGAAATAAGCCAATCCTATACAGGCAAATGGCT
>CAZXGE010000112.1:0-3025 GCA_964640445.1 uncultured Candidatus Peribacteria bacterium | reverse complement strand
CGTCAATTGTACGGCTGATTTCAACTTGGTCTGGTGTATCTACGATTGATTTAACGACAAATTCGATAAAATCACGATCGACATTGGGGTTTTGAGTACTGGCAATGCTTGAAAAATCCATGATAAATTCTGGTTAAAAGGAAATCTTAACAAAAAGAGTTTAAGCTTCTGCGGTTTCAGTTTCCGCTTCTGTTGTTTCTGCTTCTTCTGCTGGAGCTGGTGTTTCGGCAGCAGCTTTTGGTTGTTCAACAACTTTTGGCTTTTTATTGCGAGGAGCAATATATTTTTCCATACCTTTCATGCCGGAGTTTTTACACAAAACGGCAACTGTGTCTGTAGGTTGTGCACCTTTGCTAATCCATTCGCTAACCTTGTCGTGATTGATTTCGACAACTTTTGGCGAACGAGTAGGAAGGTAATGACCAACTACATCGATAACTTGTTTTTTGACCGCGATATGCTTTTCAGCAACGACGATCCGATATTCGGCACGATTTTTGCGACCGATTCTTTGCAGGCGTATTCTAAGCACTATAAAACCGCTAGATAATAAAAAGTGTTTTGATTGTAACGATGGGGCTCCTCTTGTCAAGCAAGAAATCTTGTTTAACTCGATTGGATTGTGATTTTGGTGATTGAATTTCTTCCAAGACGCTTATTGATTGTTTCGATTAGGAGTTGAGATTGGCCATGAAGTTGTTGGCTGACTATGGGGTGGTTGGTTTGAATTTTGATTATGCCTTTGTTGTAAGAAATTACTTGGCATTCTTTTGCTATGTTGCTGCTTAATGAATCTAGGGTTTGGCGACAAACTTCACAAATGTAACTCGAAGTTAATTGGCGATGGATGCCAAGTTTATGTGCTGATTTGTTGAATAGGCTTTGGAAGTCACTGAACATATTGTTCGTAGATGTTTAAGGTTTTTTTTGCTGTTAAATCGTAGCTAAACTTTTGCAAATGTTTTTGTCCTTTTGAGATTAGTTCTTTGGTTAGGAGGGGGTTGGTGATGGTGTTGTGGATTTTTTCGGCAATGTCGTTTGGGTTGTGAGGGTTGAAGTAGATTGCTGCATCTCCGCAAATTTCAGGAAGTGAGCCTTGGTTGCTGACGATAGGTACTGTTTTGGCTTGCATCGCTTCTAGTGCTGGTAGGCCAAAACCTTCGTAAAACGAAGGAATGATGTAGGCTTCTGCTTGTTCGTAGAATAGTTTTAATTCGTTTACTGTAGGGGTGCCTAGCAAGACGATTTCATTTGTTAATTTAAGTTCGGAGCTTAGTTTTTGGATGTCGGTGTGTCCTGGTTGATATTGGCCAGTGATTAGTAATTTACCTTTGTAGTTGAATTTGTTTTTGAGGATTTGAAAAGCTTTCAAAAGGTTGGTAAGGTTTTTGTGGATGCGCCAATTGCCAGCGTAAAGTAAGAAGTTTTTTTTGTAGTTGGGGGTTGTGTTTTGATTTAGGAATTCAGAAGTGATACCTAGATGAATTGTGGTAGTTTTGTGTGTGAATTGAGGATAGTGATGGTTAATATCCTGTTTGGTGGTTTCTGAGACGGTTAGAATTTGTTTGGCTTGTAGTAGGCTCCAGTAGAAAACTAAATGGTAGAAAATTCGGTGCCAAGGTTTGTTTAGTTTGTTGCCAGGGTAAAAGTGTAATGTTAAATCGTGAATAGTCACAATTGTCTTTTTAAAATAAAAAAGTGGACGGTTGAAGTTGGTAAAGTGCATTAAATCTAGTTTGGCTTTGTAGATTTTAGTGGGAAAGAAAAGCTGTTCAGCTATTGAATAGTGCTTGGCATTCACTACTATAAGTTCGTATTTGCCAGGTCCGATAAATTCTTGGAATAAGGTTTTGTTGTTTTCGTTGACGAAAAATACGAAATCGTGGTTTTGGTTTTGGACTAGACGAAGTGTAATTTCGCCAATGTATCTACCGATACCATTGTTGAGTGAAAAGAAACGACAATCAATGCCAATTCGTGCCATAATTCTTGGTTATTTTGGATTTAGTTTAGTTGTTATTGAGGTTAAATACTATGGGAAAATTCGCTAATAAGAAAGAGCCCGCAGCGGAAGCTGCGGGCTCTTTCGGGAGTAAACACGTTTTTTTAGACTAGACTAGAAGTAGTATTCGCAATTGAAATAGTCATAGCGGTCGCAGTCGAAAGTATTGTAGCTATAGTTATTGCCATAGTAGCCATCATAATAACCTGTGTAGTAACCGTCGCGGAAACCAGTTTGGTAATCTTGGCGGCCATAATTGTAATTTCCATAGTTGCTGTCATTGCTATAGCGGTAATCATTTTGGTCATAGTAGTTACCATAGTAGCTATCGTTGCTGTAATAGTAAGCAGGACGATAGGTAGTGTAACCATCTTGCCAGATGTATTGACCATTGTAGCCGTTTGTGTAGCGAGTGTCATAGCCATAATAGCTATTTCGACCATAATTATAATCATTGTAGTAATCGTCGCCGTAATAATAATCACGAGTGTAGTAATTATCATAATGGCTGTTGCCTGGGTAGTCATAGTTGTACCCATAGTAGCGACCGTCGTTATACTCATTATAAGCAGCAGCGCTTAGACCGATGATGCCTAGACCAATGGTGATAAGAGTAGCGATGGCTAAAAGTTTTTTTAGCATAAGCTTTAGGTTAATCATAAAAACTAAAGGTATCTATATTTACAAAAAAGCTTTTTGTTGTCAAGATAAAATTAAGATAAATTGTGTTAAGGCTATTAAAATGGCGATATGAAGGAAGTAGAAGCCAAAAGTGTTGCTGCCAAGTTTCGATAGTAAATTGGGGTTTAATTTTTGGGCAAATGTGCTGTTTTTGATTAGTTCAACTAGTTTATTGCTAATAATTAAACCGATTCCAACTATGATTAGCCAGTTTTTTAAAGGGAAATAGTCTAGACTGTTTGAGCCGCTACTACCCCAAATTATTGCAAGTGTAGATTGGTTGTCACTAATTGGTAGAAGGTAAAATAGAATGCCTGCAAATAAGATTGTATATTGGGGTAA
>CAZXGE010000111.1:0-3072 GCA_964640445.1 uncultured Candidatus Peribacteria bacterium | reverse complement strand
CATCGCTGGTGTTCGCGTACGTACCCAAAGTATCGAAAGTCCGAATTATGCCGATAAACTAGCTGGTCTTTCCATCGGAACATTAAGCCTACAGATCAAAATTATTCTCCTAGTTATCGGTTTAATTGTTACGGCATTAATCAGCTTTATCAACAGATCAAACAACTACTGGCTAGGCACTGTCATGGGTTTCACCCTAGGGCTAATTGCCACGATTCTAAGTTCAGCACTTTGGTTCTTCTTGCCTGCGCTAGGCCTCCTTGGACTTATTCTCGATTTTTTCTTAGCCAGAAAATATCTAAATCAAGTTTATGTAGGTCTCGATACTAGCTTCGGAATGAACAGTTTCGACAATCAAAACCTCAACAACCAATTGTAAATCACAGTCTTGGCTTTCACGATCTTTTATGCTATAATAAAAAGATATTTTTAAGCCTGTGAGTCAAATGACGACAAGCACTCCATCACCAGCTCCGGCCTCAGCACCACAGCTAAGCCAAGCAGCACAGGAATTTATTGATGCCCCAAGCTTACAAGATAAGCTTATACGCCTAAATCAAGATAGCGTAGACATAGAGCAAATTATCAACGAACTATTAACTCTACCAAACCTCACACTTTTAGACGAACTAGCAATCCATTTGCTGTCAGTTGATTATCGGGATGAAAAAGATTTTAAATTAGAAAAAGAAGTATTCATAATAGCTTTAAATAAGGATAACAAAAAAAACAATCCAAACAAAAATACCCTTCAAGGAGCACATGACCTTTTAATACAATTCAAAAATTTCAATCTAATTAAATCGCTACAGGAAAAAAATAAAAAAATAAATTGCCATATCCCCAATCGTTCAATCGAAATAACCACAAAAATCGAAGCCCTAAAAGCACCACAGCCCGGAATGGTAATTACTATTGCCGATCGAATTGCAGCTAAAGCTGCCGCGCTCTCCACTGTCGCTACCAATGCCAAAGATATAGCCCGCGCCAAACTCGAAACCTATAGCAACCAGAAACCCGCCCTAGCCAATCTACTAGAACAATACTTTTTAGAACTGTTACAAAATCCAAGCACCCCAGCTCCAAATCTCAAAGATTCTCTAGACAAAATTGCCAGAGCAGCCAATTTAAAACTCAATCTAGCAGACAAAACCCAGCTTGCCTCATTGTTAAATGACAATACCAAAAAGCAAACCGCCAAAGAGCTAGTAGCTAGCCTCAAACAACCGCTCCAAGACGCAATGATGGTTTATCTGAAAAAAATCGACCCAACTATTGAATTCAACAAAGACATCAACCCCATTCAAACAGCCACCTATATCATCATCCAAGCACTAACTAATTCTGATCAAAATGTGCGAGAAAACTTGCTCAAAGACATTTTAGATCCAAATATTGCAATTTCAGACAGCCTATATGCCACCATTACAAATGGCTTTAATCAAGTTCAAAAAGAAAAATTACAAGCAACCTTAAAAGATACAATTCAAAATTTACTGCTATCCAAAAATTCCGAATTCCACAAACCAGACAAAGTCTTCCAAAACTATGATTTAGTAGCTCAAATTCGCCATCTAAGAAAAATTCTCCACGAAGAAGGAACTATAGCTAATCTTTTCAAAAAAAATCCAGCAGCACCTACTCCCACACCCGAAGTAGACCCCTTTACAGCCAAACTAGATGCAGCCAAAAATGACAATGCTGCTAAAGATACAATCTTGGCTCAAATCTGCTTCCTCGAACGAGTATTACCAAGCATAAACAGCGAAACACCAGCAATTGTCGAACAAGCAATCAAAAGATTACTACCTGACTTCACCAACGACACTACAGGAGCCGACAATTTAAAAAATGCCAAAACCAAACTAAGCTACTCAGACCAATATCAACCACAAGATGAACTACTAACAAAACTAAAATTAGCCTACGAAGAAATCTACAACGAAGAACTTCTAGCATTAGACGACTACACAGACGCTGCTCTGGATCAACAAAAAAGGGCTACACTGGCTGTATTTAGACACCTAGTCAACATTCGCATTGCCAACCCCAAAGCTTTTGCAGAAATCATCAAAAAACCAAGAACCGAACTTAAACAAAAACAAATTTTAGCTATCCTTACGCGCAAATTCCCCGATCTTACCCCGCAAAATTTCGCAGATTTACTGGCTGCATTTGATACAGAACCCAACCTCGACCAAGATAATCGCAGCTACAAACTCCTGCCAGCTATCATTAAACAAATCCCTGAAATCATCTATAAATTAGGACATTTCAGTGCAGCCGAATACAAAGAAATCAAAGCCAAAACCACAGCAATCCAACCTGCCCTCCCACAAAACCCAGAACAAAAAACCGCCGCGCCAGAAACAAAACAAGAACCTAAGGTAGTCATCAACAAAAACGCACTCAATAACTGGACCGCAAATCTCTTCGCTCACGACCTAACAAAAGAAGCTGGCATAAAGCTCCATCAAGCAATTCTTCGCGAAGCAGCAACTCTATTAGACGAATCAAAGCGCAAAAAACTAGAAGCAACCTTCCCTTGGCTCCAACAACCACCCGCTGGTAAAATTGACAATTTAATAAAATTCACACAAGCAAAAGCAGCCAACGCTATCAACAAATACACACAGAGCACAACAGCCAAAGGCTACTTCGAAACCAGACTAAAAGCAGATCTCGAAGCCGCATTCCCCAATCTTCAAGCAGATAGTTCCAATCAAGCACTCCAGGAGCACCTATTCGAACTATGCAAAACTATCCAAAATCGCGACCTCGACTGGGCTAGTAGATTATCGGACCAAGACATCAGCGAACAACTCGAGGCAATCTACGGTCGGATGCAAGAATTAGGCTATTTAAAACAAGACCTCAACACCGCAGGTACAATCGTCGAACTACAAAAAGTCATCAAAGGCATTCCTTACATTGGTTGGCTAATCAGTCGCAGTCTAGCCAAAGCCTACAACACCAATGAACCACCGACAAAATACCCAAAACCCAAATTACCAAACACAATTGGCAACATCAGCTCAACAACCAACACTCTTGCCCTAAAACTTGCACAAA
>CAZXGE010000110.1:0-3104 GCA_964640445.1 uncultured Candidatus Peribacteria bacterium | reverse complement strand
GTTTCGAAATTATCTCAGAGCTACAAATTTTGAATAAAGCTCAGTACAGAACATGCCAAGGTCGCCATGCTGGATGCTGATTTTCCATTGTTTCTTTGGATTCCAGAACTCATATGTATGTGTATTAGCAATGATTTCATAAGTGCCATGTGCAACTGCATTCCTTAAGTATCTCAAGAATTCTTTTTGATTTTCAGGTACTGGGGCAAATTTATTTAGATAATTCAGCTCAAGCTTGTTAACGTCTTCCTTACAATTTTGATGGATATAAATCAGTAAATCTCTCAAAAGGTTAATGATGACCCCCTGGTTTTTGCAGTGGAATATGCCACTGACTTGATTTCTATTGCAAAAATCACTGAAGAAATTTTCAATTGTTTGATTGTTATTTCTTTCAAGTGCATCGTAAAAATTCATAAAGAAAATTGTATTCAGATATGTCCATTTCACAATGTCTCTGCCTGATGAATTATTCATGGTTTATTTGCTAGAGGGAAGAAAAGTACCTAAAATTTTATACATTTTTAAATGATAAATCTCCCCCCCTCACCCAAAATACTCCACTCCATTCTTATACATTTGTTGGGCTGGGCTGTTGTCTTTAAATTCTTGGCCAGCTCTTTTGGCGCGCTCTTTGTTTAGTGTCCAGAGGTCTTCGTTGTAGGCGGTGAGGAAGCGGTCCGGATGGGGCATTAAGCCTAGGATTCGCCCCGATTGGTCGGAGATGCCGGCGATGTCATTCATTGCACCGTTGGGGTTGATGGGGTGGATGCCGTTGGCTAGGTTGCCGTTTTGATCACAGTATTTGAGTACAGCTTGGCCGTTTTGTTCTAGTCTTGCCAGTGTTTCGGCGTCAGTTGTGAAATTACCTTCGCCATGGCCTACGGAGATTGGCAAAACGCCAAGGCCTTTGGTCCAGACGCAGTTGTCATTCATGGCTTTGATATGCGTCCACATACATTGGTAGTGGCCTACTTCATTGTGTTTTAGAGCGATTTTGCGTTCGCCCATTTCGCCGTCAAAACCAGGCAGAATTCCGAGGTTTACCATCATTTGGAACCCGTTACAAATCCCAATCACCAGAGTATCGCGACTAACGAACTGATTGAGTTGGCTCCAGAGATTGTTTTTCAGGCGATTAGCCAAAGCTACGCCAGCACCAAGATCGTCGGCATAGGCAAAGCCCCCGGGGAAAGCTAAGATCTGATAATTGTCCAGTTTGCTTGGGTTGGCGATCAGGTCGTTGATATGGCAAAGATGGCTTTCAGCACCGTTTTGTTCGAAAGAAGCCGCCATTTCCAATTCACCATTGATTCCAAAACCGGTCAGGACAATAACTTTTGGTTTAAGCATAGTATTTTTGGCTAGAGAAATAAGCGGTTTTTAAAGTTTCTAAATCGAAATCAGCAAGTGTCGTGTCTGCTTTTTGAATACTAACTTGTTTGCTGTCGGTAACTTCGCCGATCAGAGCTAGTGGTATGCCGGCAAACATGGCTTCAAATTGAGCTTTGTTGCCGGGGTCGATTGAGACCAGGATGCGGCTTTGGCTTTCGGAATATAGTAGTTCTTCGGGGCTTAAGTTAGTGTTGAATTTTGCTAGATCAATTTTTGCACCCAACGAGCCGGCGATTGCACTTTTGGCTAGGGCAACGGCTAGGCCGCCTAGATTGAGAGATGTAGCCGAAGCGATAAGTGAAGCTTTGTTGGCTTTGTCGAAAGCACGGTAGCTGGCTTTGGCTTTTTCGGCATCGACAGTTGGTACTTGGTCGCCTAGTTGGCCGATCATGTCGAGATATTGTGAGCCACCAAGTTCTGCTTTTGTTTCGCCAATCAGGTAAATTAAATCGTTGGCCACTTTGAAATCGATAGTTAAACTATTGCGAATATCTGTGACAACGCCCAAAGAGGAAACTAGCAGTGTCGGCGGTACGGAGATCTGCACGGGATTGCCATTTTGGTCGAAGCCGTTGAAGTCATTGAACATTGAATCTTTGCCGGAAATATATGGCGTGCCAAAAGCCACGGCGTAGTCATAGCAAGCTTCGGCGGCTCTTTTGAGCTCATAAATACGCTCAGGGTCGTATGCAGAACACCAGCAGAAATTGTCCATCAACGCCAGATGGTCAATGTTGGCTCCAGATGCTACGGCATTGCGAATTGCTGTATCGATGGCCGCCGCTGCCATGTGGTAGGTGTCTAGATAGCTATAAAGTGGATTGATACCTTGAGAAATAACGACCCCCGCCATACTTTCGTAGTCAGGTTTGATCACTGTGGCATTGCCATTGACTTTGTTAACACCTTGCAAAGGTTTAATCACACTGTTGCCCTGAACTTCATGGTCAAATAAAGTCGAAATCGATGCAAAGCTAGCATTGTTTAAATTACTTAGTAGTTGTGGTAATTCACTGCTGATTTTATTTTCCGAACTCAAAACTGCCGGCTTGAGGTTGTAAACAGGTTGTTTCGATTCCAATTTTGGTAGAGGAACGCCTTCATGCAAAAACTCCATGTGAATATCCATCAAAGTTTCACCTTCATATCTGACTACACATCGATCACCCGCATTGAATTCACCCAGAACCACAGCTTCGACACCGTGTTTATCCATAATTTTTTTGAACTGCTCCCATTTGGCTGGCGGTACGGCGAGGGTCATTCGTTCTTGTGATTCGGAAATCCAAATTTTCCACGGTTCTAAATTGGCGTATTTAAGTGGTACTTTCTGGAGATCGATGTCAAAGCCACCGGCTTGTTGAGCCATTTCTGCGATGGAACAAGAAATACCACCGGCACCATTATCGGTAATTGAGTTATATAAATCCAAGTCGCGAGCTTCGGTAAGGATGGCATCCATGAAGCGTTTTTGCGTGATCGGATCGCCAATCTGGACTGCTGTCGATGGGCTACCTTCGTTTAGTGATTCGGAAGAGAAAGTCGCACCATGGATCCCGTCTTGCCCCACGCGGCCACCGATGACGACAACTAGGTCTCCGGGCACTGCCGCTTTTTGCGTACTATCTGCACCATTGATCGTTCTAGGGATTAAGCCGACTGTACCTACGAAAACGAGTGGTTTGCCTTTGTAGGCTTTGTTGAAATAT
>CAZXGE010000109.1:0-3190 GCA_964640445.1 uncultured Candidatus Peribacteria bacterium | reverse complement strand
TCAAATCCCTCATTGGATATATAATTATACCAATTTCGGACTTCGCTTAGTTGCGAACATTAAGCGAAAAAGGTAAATTTTTAATTATTTAACAAAACAACATGAAAAATCTTTTTCTTGTAATGCTCACAGCCTGTATCCTTGCACTAAGTGGATGCACCACCAATACCGAAGGAGTAAATCAAACTTCTCTACAAACAAAAAGTGACTTGCAACAGTATTCGTCAAAACTTTTATCTGTTGAATTTCCTAAAAATTATAAAGCACAAGAAAATAAGAATATGCTAATAATATTAGGGGTAAAAGGAAAAATTATTATTGGAGGATTTACTCCTTCGGTAGGGCAACCAGATCCCGAAGAAAAAGATTTTGCATATCAGATGATTGCGTATTCCAAAGATCCAAAAATGGAATCAGGTGCAATACCGGCAGCTCTGTATTATAAAAATGGAGATGAATCTACAAAGGAGGAATTACTAGCAATTCTAAAAACTGCAAAAAATTTGCCTTAATCGCCTAGCCTAGAGTATGCAGCTCACTCCTCACTTCGTTCGTCGTTCACCCAGATTTGACCGTGGTGAGCGCTTTGCGCTACATTGTACCATGGTCAAATTTTGCATACTCTCGGCCGTTAGCCGCAATATGATAAACACGTACACATGAATTGGGACGAAATTCCAGAAATAGAACTTTATTCAGATGGTGGTGCCGAACCTAATCCTGGTAAAGGAGGCTTTGGTGTGATAATGTCATACAAAGGTTCTAAAAAAGAATTCAGTCAAGGTTACATGTTAACAACAAACAATCGGATGGAGTTAATGGGTGTGATTTACGGCCTCGAAAAATTAAAAACAAAGTCAATTGTAAATGTTTTTAGTGATTCACGTTATGTTGTAGATGGAATAACTCTTGGATGGTCTGAAATGTGTAAAACTCAACATTGGTATCGCCCCAAAACGGAAATAGCTTTAAACTATTACTTATGGGAACGACTTTTAATTCTTATATCAAATCAAGAAAAAGTAAAATTCAATTGGATAAAAGGTCACTTTGGGCATCCTGAAAACGAAAGGTGCGACGAGCTTGCAAGTGAAGCATTGAACGGCGAAAATTTATTGGAAGATATAGGCTATGATCCCATTCCAGAAACAACTAACGCCAAGATAAAAAATGAAGGGGATTTATGCAGAAAATGTAACACTCCAGTTATTTTAAAGAAACCTGAAAAAAAGAAATTAAAACCTAATCAAACATATTACTTTGAGTATTATCTTCTTTGCCCAAATCAAAGTTGTAAGACAATGTATATGGTCGAAGAAGCTAAAAGAATAGTTGATAATAATAACCTATTTTAGCAATCATACTGCGGCTAACAGCGGCTTGCGCAATGGCTGGTGGCTTAGTCAAATTGACGTTTTTCTCACGAAAAAATTTATCTTTAACAGAAAATAATCAGTCCGCTGGCACCCTATTGCGCAAAGCTGCAAACCATTAGGCGAAATTGGGCTGATTTTAAAAGCGACTTAATATATAATTTAAATAATTCTTAATCCAAATTCTATGAATCGAACATGGAAAATCATTGTCAGTGTCATAATTACAACAATCATTGTTGGAGGAGGTGTTTATATGTGGCAAAGGAATACAGACAAGCAACCTACGCAAGAAATTGCAGATGTTGAAACTACAACCACAGAAACAGAATCAACAAACCAAACCCCAAAAGTTGAATTAAACACTTACAATAATACTGAGCTAGGAATTAGTTTTCAATATCCTACACAATGGGGAAACGTTTGGGAAAACAAATACAAGAATACAGATAGCATCGCTATTAAGTTCAAAAAAGAAAATGGAGAGTACATAAGCAATATTCAATTATCGCCAGATGACTTGACAGAAAGTACTCAATTCCGAACTTGCGAAGATATTTTAAAAAATGGCTATAATTCAGGCGATAAAATGGCAGCGAATTGTGAAACTCTTATTGTTGATGACCAAACAGTGAATATTTCACTGTTTAAAAAAGACAGATATTCATCATCAGATTCAAAACAAGCCCAAATATTAACAAAAAAAGGGGTTTGGTTTGTTACAGTTACAGATGAAAGTTATTATAATAATTTTACGAGTCTTGTAGAATCATTAAAATTTGGCAAATAAAATCAGCCCAACTACAGCTAACAGCGCTTGTACACGAACGTTAGCTGAAATTGCGCTGATTTTTAATAACATTTACAATCATAATAATTCTCAACTCAATCACTATGTCACAGACATCAAAAATCGTTCTGACTATACTAATAACCGCCATAGTAGTTGGAGGCGGTGTTTTTTGGTATACCAGCATGCAGCAAAGGGAGCCTTTTATCCAGCAGTCAAAACCTATAACGGAGACTGTTACTGAAAGCGAAACTAAGAAGGTAACAGAGATTAATACTACTCAAGAATCTATTGAGGGAAAAAAGGGAATGTCCTTTGTCTCCTGTAGTGAATCATTATACTCTGATAACAGAGCTCAATATCATTTTTGGCAGGCAAAATTTTCTGAGCTTTATCCAGATCTGAAAGTATTCGACGCTGGAGCATACTGTGAACTGAATAATGGTAATCAACTCATTTCATTTAGTCATGTACCTGTAGGTGGTGAAATTCCAGAAGAACAGGGTCAAACAATAATTCTATTTGATAAAAACAATGATGTCCTTAAAGCTACGGAAAATTTTCAATGCGTAACTTTAGGTGATGTCGGTTATCCCACATTCAAATCGCTCGAAAAAAATAAAGTCACCATGACATGTAGCAGCGGAGACGCAGGAAATTTTCTTGAATTAACTTACGAATTGGATTTAGATACTTTTGAGTTTAGCTTAACAAGTCGATATGAGAGCTACCCTCGGTACAATTAGCTAACAGCGGCTAATTGCTGGCTCACTTCTTACGCTCAAATTGACCAGTGGTCTCCTTGGGGCTATTATACCACTGGTTATCTTCGTATATTCACTGAAGTTAACTGTAATTGCCTAAAAAAATGAAGAAAATAAAAAAGTTTATTAAATACCTATCATTATTTTTTGCTGTTTGGATCATAATCCATATAGTAGTTTTACTTACAGTTGGATTAAATAATAATATCCAAGAAGCTGACGCCATTTTGATCTTCGGGAACAAAGTAGAAACAAACGGAGAA
>CAZXGE010000108.1:0-3280 GCA_964640445.1 uncultured Candidatus Peribacteria bacterium | reverse complement strand
AAAGAGACTTTGGCAATTTTAGGGTTAGACGAATCTGGGCTTAGTCGTTTGGATCTGGAGGTCTTGAAAGTTTTAAATAATAATTTTGCTGGTGGTCCTGTCGGTATATCGACATTGTCTGCTTATATGCATGAAGATCGAGATACCTTGTCAGAAGTGGTAGAACCATTCTTGTTAAAGCTTGGCTTCTTGCAAAGATCACATAGAGGGCGTATAGTTACTGAAGCTGGTAAAAAGTATTTAAAACAAAAAGTCTAAATGAGATCTAAGTTACTTGGCTTATTATTCCTATTAAGTTTGCCGATTTTGGCTTTTGGTGGGTGTAGAGCTGATATCGATACCTTTCAGGATAAGCCGGTGTCTGTTACTTACAAGGGGGTAATTGTTGATGTTCCAGTGAATGAGGGATCGCTTTATGATGCTACGCATTATCTTGACCAGGAAGGCGAAAAAGTTTATTTGCGAAGTTTAATCTATGATCTGGATGATCGTTTGTATGATGGCGCTTTGATTTCGGTATCAGGTGTGCCCCGTCTTGTTCGTAGTCAAAAAACTTTAACTGTCGATCGGATTTTGATTCTCAATGCAAATGGAGTACAAGCTGATTCCGCTGATGAGGATATAGATAAGGAGGAAAATGCTGAATTGAATGAGGAGGACTTGGATCTTGAAGAAGTTGTAGTAAATGAAGAAAGTCAGGTGGCGGCAGGGCGACAGGATGACTATGTTTTGCCTGAAGATTATAGCGAATTGACAAGCTTGCCTTTGGGTTTCAAGATAGCTTATCCAAAAAGTTATTATTATGCTCAGGTCCAAAATGGTTATGCCTTTTCCGATGATGAAGTAAATGGAGAAGATATTGCGAGTTGGAAAATTTATATTCGTTTAAAAGATAGTAATTTTGTCGCATTGCCAGAATCTTGGCAAAGTCTAGATTTTGAATTGGATGGTAGAAAAGTAAGTATCTTTTATTTAGATATTGACCGTAATGTTATCGATCAGATGCTTTCGAGCTTTGATTTTTTATAGAAAATAAATTCCTAATTAATACAAAATGCAAGAATCAAATTATTTTGAGAAATTCACAAAAGAGGCTAAGCAGGCCTTGATTTTGGCACAAGAGAAAGCTTCAGAAGTTAAGCTTACCTATGTTGGGACTGAGCATATTATGTTGGGTATTTTGCTGCAAAGCAATTCTCTTGGTGCTACAGTTTTGAAAAATTTTGGTGTCAGTGTGGATAATGTTGAGATGGTATTAAAAACTGTGGGTAGAACAGCTGCTAAATCTCCAGACACAAATGAGCCAACGGGCTTGTCTGGCTTTGCAAAACAAGTTATTGAAGATGCGGTGAAGTGTGCTCAAAAATATAATCACACTTTTGTCGGAACTGAGCATTTGTTATTTGCTTTGGTATCTCAAGAAAATACAGCTGCAACTGTGATTTTGGAGAATATGAAAATTAATCCTCACGATATAAAAGAACAACTGATTAAGGTTTTCCAAGGAAATAGCGAACAAAATCGCAACCAGAATGTTAATCCATTAGAGTTTTTCTTGAATGGGTTACATGGCGTCTTGGTGGGTCAGGATCAAGATTTCAAGGCCGGTTTTAAGCACAAAGGTGGCAATCAGGGTCAACAGCCTCAAAAATCTAAAACACCGACTTTGGATTACTTTACAACTGATTTGTGTGCCTTGGTGAGAAAAGGCAAAATGGATCCGGTTGTTGGCCGTGAAACTGAAATTAAGCGTGTAATTAGTATTCTAAATCGTAAAACCAAGAATAATCCAGTTTTGATTGGCGAACCGGGCGTAGGTAAAACAGCTGTGGCTGAAGGTTTGGCACAAAAGATTGTTGCTGAAGATGTCCCCGAAACACTAATCGACAAACGAGTACTGTCTTTGGCAATGGCTTCAGTTGTTGCTGGAACGAAGTATCGTGGTGAATTTGAGGAGCGAATTAAGTCGATTATTGATGAAGCGGCATCTGTACCGAATGTAATTTTGTTTATTGATGAACTACATACGGTTATAGGTGCAGGTAGTGCGGAAGGCAGTTTGGATGCAGCTAATATTTTAAAGCCAGCACTCAGCCGAGGTCTAGTGCAAGTTATTGGTGCTACGACTAACGATGAGTACCGTAAGCATGTGGAGTCTGATGCGGCTTTGGAGCGTCGGTTCCAAAAGGTGGTGATTAATGAGCCAAAGGAAGAGGAGGCTGTAGAGATCTTAAAAGGTTTGCGTGAGTCGTTCGAGAATCATCATAATCTGATGATTACTGATTTGGCTATTACTGATGCTGTAAAACTTTCTAAGCGTTATATTAACGATCGTTTCTTGCCGGACAAAGCAATTGATGTTTTGGATGAAGCTTGTGCGTTGAAGCGTGTAGATGCCAAAACTAATTTGGATGAACTCAAAAAGCTACAAGCGAAATTGGCGACTGTAGTTAAGAAAAAGGAACAAGCAGTTTCTGGCCAAGATTACGAGCTGGCAGCTGAACTTAGGGGTAAGGAAATTGAGCTTACGAAGGAGCTAAATGAGCTCAAGAAAGCTCGTACGCCTAGAAGTCAGCGTCAAAAAATTACAGAGAAAGAAATTGCTGATGTGATCTCGCTCATGACCGGTGTACCTTTGGCGAAATTAATGAAAAAGGATTTGGAACGCTTGAAAAATCTAGATAAAGTCTTGGCAAAGAGAATTATTGGCCAAGAAGAAGCTGTAACTTCTGTTGCTCAAGCTATTCGAAGATCTAGGGTTGGAGTTGCGAGTTATAATCGTCCAATCGCCTCTTTCCTTTTCTTAGGCCCTACTGGTGTTGGTAAGACTGAGCTGGTAAAAGCGCTTGCTGACGAGGTTTACAATGATAAGGAGGCACTGATTAAGATCGATATGAGTGAATTCATGGAACGCCATAATACTTCCCGTTTAGTTGGTGCAACGGCGGGTTATGTTGGTTATGAAGAAGGCGGTCAATTAACCGAAGCTGTTAGACGCAAGCCATATTCGATAGTTTTATTTGATGAGATCGAAAAGGCACATCGTGATGTTTTCAATCTTTTGTTACAAATCATGGAGGATGGACAATTGACTGATGCCAAGGGTCGTAAGATTGATTTCACTAATACGATCATTATTATGACTTCCAATATTGGTGCTGATAAGTTGACGCAAACAGCCGCACCAATTGGTTTTAGTCTGACTGAAACTGAGAAAGATCGTGCTCAAAAAGACTTTGAACGAGCTAAAGAAGATATTATGGCAGATCTTAAAAAGGCT
>CAZXGE010000107.1:1901-3287 GCA_964640445.1 uncultured Candidatus Peribacteria bacterium | reverse complement strand
AGATCAGCCCTAAGTGCTAACAGCTCCGTGGCAACTCCATTCAGTCCACGCCCAACAAGATTAGTGTTGGTACCGTAAATACCGAGCTGATCAAATATATACTTCAACCTAAGTGCTCTTTCTGTTGACCCGCTAGTTGATGTCTGCATTGCTTGCAATTGCGTATGGGCAGTGACTAAGGCCGAAGACTTAGGCTCACTTTTACCCAGAAAAACCTCCAAATAACTAAGTCCATCAACAGCAATGCCGCTATCTGCATGCAATCTACTAACTCTATGCGCCAAAGCAACATCCGTAGACCGAAGAGAGTGAATCGTACCCCCAAGATTATGCCAATAGCATTCTTGGAGGCTTCTAGATACATGCTTGAGCCCATTATTATCATAGTCATTTAACTGGCCGGAAAACAAATAGAAATCAAGATCCGTACGCCCTGGTAGGGCTGTACCACGAACAGCAGAGCCGATTGGTGTAATAGAAAGTCCTTGGTCAGCAAGAACACCGCTAACCAGCCCGCTAACCCTTGACGCATAGCTATCTACAATTCCAACTAAATCAATATTGTGCTTGGCGAATCCCTGCTGACCTTCGAATGCCAGATCTACAACTCTTCGAATTTCGCCATGGCCATTGGTGCTTATTTTAAGCATTTAAACTACTGATATAAATATAAGCCCCCACACTAAAACCACCTTGCCCATTTTGTCAACCCTATTGCATTTATTTATTATGTTCGCTAGATTGCCTGCGCTTAAATTTCGCAAAAAATATGAATACTCCTGACTTGATTACCCAAATTCTGAAAAATCTGGGCGAAGACATTAACCGTGAAGGCTTACAGAAAACACCGGAGCGTGTAGCCAAATCTTATCAACACTTGTTTTCTGGTTATGGAAAAAAGCCTGAGGATGTTGTAACGATGTTTGATAGCGAAAATTATGACGAAATGATTATTGTTAAAGATATTGAATACTATTCCTTTTGCGAACATCACATGCTGCCGTTCTGGGGCAAGGCACACATCGGCTACATTCCGACCAAGAAGATCTTTGGGCTCTCGAAATTACCCAGAATTGTTGATATCTTTGCTCGCAGATTACAAAATCAAGAACGGCTAACACAGCAAATTGCTCAAACAATTATGGAACTTGCCGAACCGAAAGGGGTGGGCGTTGTCTTAGAAGGACAACATTTCTGCATGATGGCAAGAGGAGTTGAGAAACAACAGAGTAGCGTCAGGAGTTCGGCTATGCTAGGTTTATTTAAACAAAGTGAGAAAACTCGTGGTGAATTTTTGCAATTAATCACTTAAGTTCGGTTATGGTTAAAAAACAAATAGCAATAGTGATCGCATTTGTCCTGATTAGTATCAGTATTTTTGGCTGT
>CAZXGE010000107.1:0-1891 GCA_964640445.1 uncultured Candidatus Peribacteria bacterium | reverse complement strand
CAAAGGGAGTCAGACGGAGATTTTAACGGAACTAATCGGAGCCTCTACGGCCAGCTTAGCGAAAATTAGTAGTTTTGACTTTATCGACAACAAGGAAAACGAAGGCTATTTTCTGGTAAGCCAATTCACACTCGACAAAGAAATAATGAGAAGCTGGCTCGCCGAAGCCTACAAAGCCCAAGATTGTGAAGTTTTTGACCTACTTGCTGATAAAAATTTTATCGACGAGGAACAGAGCAAGCTAAGCAAAACCGCGCGCTGTTATCGTAATGCCCTCATTATCCAATCTGACCTTGCCAAGTACAACGAAATTAGCTTAGCTGTTAAAGGTGAACAGGTGCTTTTATATGCGGCTGGAACCGCTATGCTAACTGAAAAATAATGCTATGCTACCTAGTGCCGTTGAGAATCTGATCAAAAACCTAAGCCGACTACCCGCAATTGGACGAAGGTCAGCACAAAGACTAACTTTGCACCTAATCAAACAAGAAGCCGAAACTCTTAATGAACTTGGGCAAGCTATTTTGCAATTAAAGACAAATGTGCGCCTGTGCCAAGATTGTTTCAACTTTGCCGAAAATGAAATTTGTCAGCTTTGCTTGAGCGAAAAACGCGACCAAGCAACGGTTTGTATAGTCGAAGATGTTTTGGATGTGATTGCGGTAGAAAATAGTGAAGAATACCAAGGACTTTATCATGTACTGCACGGTCGTTTGTCTCCACTAGATGGCGTTGGCCCTGATGACCTAAAAATAAATGAACTGATTAGTCGCTTAGATAATCATCCGGAGATCCGTGAGCTAATTCTGGCTACCGGTACGAGCCTAGAAGGCGAAACAACTGCAAACTACCTAGCGGATATCCTCAAACAGTCGCATCCCAGTATCAAAATCTCACGCATTTCCCAAGGGATGCCGATTGGCGGAGAGCTGGACTATGCCGACAACCTAACTTTGCGTCGTGCGTTTTCTGGTCGACGAGAGCTTGATTAGGCATTATAATTACCACTGCATATTGGTAATCTAAAAACTATGGTCGAAACGGGATTTTGGTTTATTGTTGGCGTCTCTGTTATTACTAGCCTGATTTTATTTATCGTAAAAAGGGTATTTTTTGCGATTGTTATTTTGGCCATCGCTGGCTTTGCGGTTTATTATTTATTGAATCATGGACAAGAACTCATCGATAAGCTCTAAACAGACCGCTAATTTGCGTATTAGCGAAATGCTATATCTTGGTCCTAGCTGCGAAAAATGGCTTAACGAAATTGGGATTTTTACACGTGGTGAACTGGAAGAGTTTGGCATTGTCAATGCATATATGATCACGAAATCAATATTCCCCACTATCAATATGATGTTTCTCTATGCCATGTTTGCCAGTATCAATGGGATTGATCTTTTTGGCCTAAGCCCAGAAATAAAATTGCAGTTAAAAACTGAGGTAAAGGAGCGAGAACAGAAATGCAATTTCCGAAAATAATAGTTTTGTTTGCATTTGCTCGGGCTTTTACATAAAGTTGCTGCAGTTCGTTCGGGGTGTATGCGAAGCATGCAAACCCTCTCTACATTCCTTTTGGTTCGAATAAATTCGACCAAAAGATCATTTCGTTCGGGGTGTAAACAAAGTTTGCAACCCTCGTTCATTCATCTGTGATTCAAGCAAGCTTGATCACAATTCATTCACATCGGGGTGTGGCGCAGTTGGTAGCGCGCATGGCTGGGGGTCATGAGGTCGTGGGTTCAAGTCCCGCCACCCCGACCAGGATAGATTTGATTTTTTTGGCTCTAGTAGGACTATTGCTAACTCTGAGCTTAACAGGTCTTTTTTGCGATACAATCAAATCCAATTCGGCCACATTAATTGCGTTAATATTTTGTGTTTTTTCGTA
>CAZXGE010000106.1:0-3323 GCA_964640445.1 uncultured Candidatus Peribacteria bacterium | reverse complement strand
CAGATAACTTTAGTGTTGAATTCAACATCTCTGGGGTAACTAGTGAAGAATACAATATTGGACTATATAGCTCTGACGGAGTTGCTTGCGAAGTCAGTACGACTAACCGAGCAATTTACAATTGTGAAGCCACCGCTGACGGTCCAGCCAGCATATATTACTACCTTAACGTATATGACACGGAGGGGGGTGAAAGTTATTACGAGTCAGACTATCTCTATTTTTTTATCGGCGATGATCGATCGAGATCGCATTCAGCCGTGAGCCTATTCCAAACCGACCCGAGCCTCAGATACAACGGTCAACATGGTTATATTTTTGGTGAGAAGAATGCACCACTTGATTATTTATCAATTTCCCCACTTCCCGCTGACCCAAGCGACGAATTCTCGCAATTAGTGCTAGAAGAATTAAAATTTACTTGTAGTCCTGCCAAAAATAGCTTACTGGAAAATGCTAGACTGTTTAAGGAAGAATATATAAACGGTAACTACACTGAAACACTTATTAGCTATGGAACTGTCCAAACCATCAACGGGCGGCAAATCTTTGACTTTGATATTACTGGTAACGAGAGATATATTAACCGCCGAACTGAATATGTTGTTCGCGCTGACATTAAACAATCAAATAGTGCCTATACTCACTATTTTGAGCAGACTAAGTCTTTGAACTGTGGCATCCGGACGGAAGAGGACATCACAGCGTACGATCGCTATACGGGCATGAATTTAAATACCGAGAATGACCTTGTGCTTGGTAATTTTGGCTATGCCAATAGTGAGATTGAATTTCGACATCCAAGGGCATACACTTGGATAGAAGGTCCAACTACGACGCCTGGATTGGGAGATTCAGCGATCCAAGTTGATGAAGAATTTTCGATCAATGCTCAACTAAACAGAGAGGATCTAAAGGCGATTAAAGATCTGCAGATCATCATCGATTATGGCGCAAAAACAGCTAGTGCAGGCCGTTTCCATTGGGACAAAAACAGTGGCACGATTACACAGATTAGTGGTTGGGGTGAAGAAAAAATACGCCTAATTCCGGAAGCTAGCAGTATAACAAACTTTGATGGCGGTGGAGCACTTATTAAATTTGCCCTTAAATCTACAGATAAAATGCGTACGGGCTACGGCTTCACCCACACCATCCACGCATTTGCCAATTATGAGTACGGTAGCTGGCCAAATTGGGTTGAATTTGGAGAACCATACGGACGAGTACTACCCGACCAACCCTGGGAGGAGAATTATGGCTCTGTGAGAGCGGAAGTAAACCCGAGCCCAGTAGTGATTGGTCAGCCGACTTCGACAACTTTTTATGTAAAAACTTCCAGCTGTATCAATGTTAATCGCTTAGATTATCGCAATAATTATCTGGTAAATGGCCGTGGAACTATGGGTAGTTTTTATGCTGGTTACGATCTAAAAGGTCAAAAAATTGAAGGGTATTATGCAAGCACCTGGGGTGGAGACAAGGTTAGCTTCGAAGGCTCTGAATTTAGCTACAATGCGGAAACAGGGGAATGTGCCGTAAAATTCAATTGGACACCAAAAGCAGGTTTTATTGTTGCTAATAACAATGCCGTGGCAATCTATACTCGCCTATTCAATCCGTTTACGAGTGAGCTAGAAACTAGTCCAGCTTGGACGAAACTTAGTAGCGGAGTGGATACAGATAACGATGGCACATTTACGACTATTCGTTAGTTTTTATAACTTCGGAAATTGACTCAACAAAAAAGCCACCTCTTACTGGAATCCAGGGAGGTGGCTTTTTGAGTTTAGCTAGTTAAAGCCTAGAAACTACGATCACCGAAACCGCCTTCACGACGAGGTGGACGTTCTTCGCGTTCGCGAGCAACATTCACTTTGATTTCACGACCATCTAGATCTTTATCATTGAACATAGCGATAGCAGCTTGCGCTTCATCGTCAGATGACATTTCCACAAAACCAAAACCACGAGAGCGGCCTGTGAATTTATCCATGATAATTTGAGCGGATACAACTGTACCTGCTTTTGAGAAAGCTTCTTTAAGGCCTTCTTCTGTTGTACGGAAAGAAATATTTCCGATGAACAATCTTGCTTGAGACATAATCAGTCTATGCATTAAATAATAGCGATCATCTTACCACTTGCGACCAACTCACAGGAACTATTATTTAACTGCAAGGGAACGAGCGTAGGGACGATACTCATTAAGTGTACTCTGATTAAGTACAGAAGTCAAATTTTGCGAAATCAAAGACAATAATTAAATTTAAATTGCCAAACAAATCAATGGGGAATAGTCTGTTTATGTATTGCACTTTTTAAATTTAGCTTATGTTCAATTCAACTAGTCGTATTCAAAATATAGATTTTCCAGGCTACCTGATCAATGCGGCCGTGCCTAGCGCTTTGGCAATTGCCGACATTAAAAAAATGACTGACGCTGGTTCTGCTGGCATTTTGATCAAATCCTGCACCTTGGAGCCCAGAGAAGGCAATCCAGAGCCTAGATATGTCGACCTACCTATGGGTTCCCTGAATAGCATTGGTCTGGCTAATCCGGGTTATTTGGAATACAAAAAGTATTTGGCAGAATTGCGAGATAGCGGTTATGAAAAGCCATTAGTGATCAGCGTGGCTGGGTTTTCGGCAACAGATTACCGATTGTTAACAGAAGCTTTTCAAGATTCGGCTGCCGATTTAATCGAACTAAACCTATCTTGTCCTAATGTCGAGGGTGGCAAGGTGATTGGCTATGATTTTGTTACTTTGGCGGAAATTGTGAAGCAGACTCGTGGACTCGGCCCTAAGCTCGTAGGCTACAAACTCCCCCCTTACCCTGACGCTGGTATGATCAAGGAGGTTTCGGAAATAATGCTGGAGAACAAAGCGGATTTCATTGTCAGCACAAACACTCTGGGGAATTCGCTGGCTATTGATGCCGATACGGAATCGGTAATGATGAAGGCGGGTAACGGTTTTGGTGGCTTGGCTGGTAAATATATTAAGCCGATTGCGCTGGGTAATGTGCGGAGATTTTACGAAGCGTTCAAAGGAGAAATTCCCATCATTGGCTCTGGTGGCATCTACAGTGGGCGCGATGTGTTCGAATTTTTATTGGCAGGAGCGGATCTAGTCGAAATTGGCACAGCATTTTATCAGCAAGGGACTGGGCTATTTGCACAAATCAATGAAGAATTTAAAGCAATCATGGAATCTAAAAATTATGAAAACATTGAAGCTGCCAAAGGAAATTTGAAATTTTTGTAAATAATAATTGCTCTTATAAAGAGATTTTTGTATGTTGACTGTACACTTTGAAC
>CAZXGE010000105.1:0-3395 GCA_964640445.1 uncultured Candidatus Peribacteria bacterium | reverse complement strand
GGGCGTCTTCTCAATGCCATTACTTGACGGTACATACTCATACCACCGACACAAAGTGCAGAATACAAGCCCATGCGCTCAGTGAATGCCAAGAACTCTTTTTCGATTTGCACAGCCAACTCTCTAGTTGGTGCGACAATCAAAGCCATGGAGTACTGAGGATTTTGCTTAATATTATTAATCAATGGCAACAAGAAACTTGCAGTTTTCCCACTACCAGTATTAGCTAAACCAAGCAAATCACGACCAGCCAATACATGTGGTATTGCTTGATCTTGAATTGCCGTTGGGTGTAGATAATTACGCTTATTTAAATTCGCAACCAGAGGTTCGGAAAGCCCAAAATCACTGAAAGTGTGCTCAGCAACATACTTATGCTCGATTTGAGCTTCAGCACTAGGCTTATTGATAAATTTATTAATGTCGATGCGCTTTGGCATCCCTCTACCTCTACTATTGCCGCCACCACCACCACCACCGAAACGACGAAAGCCGCCGCCGCCAGTTTTGGCAAAAGGACGACGATTACTATCTGCTGGCCTACGCTTACCACCTGAAGATTTTTTGAACATGTAGTTACTTAAAAATTATTGACTTAGCAATTGCTTTCCACGACGATCAGCAATTAAATTTAAGCCAACAATCGAAATCCACAATCTGTAATCTAATTAAACACGGTTTAATTGCTTTTGTCAATTAAATTAGCAGATCCTGCAAAAAAGTACGATTAAGAGGCCACCTATTGAGTGCCCTACTCCCCCTCTTTAATTTGATACAATCTATTGTCTTCCACTCTATAAATCAGCGGAGCGATTTTGATCTTGGGATAAGTTTCGCGCAGGCGTCTGACTTCACTTAAGACAAAGTCGACTTCATTTATTATCTCCGATTTAGGCGAGAAGCGCTCGAAGTGCTCTACTGCCAGTTCCCGAGTAGCACCCCCGCGGGTGATCAAACCCTCGATAAACTGCTCTTTACGGCTTTCCAAATTGACCATGCCACATTGCGTATGTCCGATAATTGCAATAGTTGTCACACCACCAACTGCAATGGCAAAAGAAACCTTAAATACTGTTTTTTGCAAATTGGCACCACCAGTGCGCAAAACAAAAGCAAAATTATCGGGAATGCGTAATGATTTGCGATTATCCATACACATACCAATCAGAAGCTCAGCCACATCATAACTGCGAAAATCGGCCCCCAGATTATGATAACTAAGCAGATCTGCAATTGGCGTCCCAACATATTCTGGCAAAATATCGGTAGCTTTATCTACCGGCAATAGTCTATGCATAGCTTCAAACTGGTTAGTAAGTATTTGAGCTATTATATTAAGCCTTTGCCCGTTTGGCAAGATTTTTTGCCACGAGTGCACCAGTAGCCCAGGAAGCTTGTAAGTTGTAGCCACCAGTAAAGCCGTCAATATTCAGAATTTCACCCGCGAAGAACAAATTTGAACAAATTTTTGATTCAAGACTGTCTTTATTGACTTCAGCTAAATCAACGCCACCGGCGGTCACAAATTCATCTCCGGCAGCACGACCCGACACTGTAAAATCCAGATATTTTAATGCCTCCACCAAACGATTCAGCTCTTTATCATTTAAATGTTGTGCTTTCTTGTTTAAACCTAAAGCCTCGACAACAGCCGTAATGATCCGACGCGGTATGTCCGCAATTTCCAAGGCATTGGCTACCATTTTATCAGGATTTTTTTTGATACTACTTTTGAGAGCCATCTCAAATTCAGCAAAACTCAGCTCTGAGGTTAAATCAATTCGTAAATTAGCCAGATGCGCCTGATCGATGGTCAAAAATGCTGCTTTGGCCGATAATGCAAAAACTGCTGGTCCACTAATACCCCGATGCGTGAAGACGAAAGCCCCCGTAAATTCAAACTGCTCAGCGCCTTGTTTTAACTTGAGTTTAGCTTTTTTGATCGCCACGCCCGCCCAATCGGCTTTTACTGAATCAGGAGCGAAAACCAAAGCATTCAGACTAGGCCCCAGCTTGGTCACAGTATGTCCTAGCGCTTCAGCAAATTCGTAACCATCGCCGACCGACCCCGTAGCCCGATAAGCCCTACCACCTGTAGCCAAAACCACAACATCGAACTCTTCGCTTTTTGACTCTTGGCTCTGCATATTTTGGTATTTTAATTCAAAATTACCACCGTCCAACTTTTTAACAGCCAAAATCTTGTGCTGCAAACGCAAGTCCAGCTTCTTAGCATTAAAGATCTTCTGAAAAACACCAACAATATCGTGTCCATCGTTAGAAACAGGAAACACCCTTAGATCAGCCTCAACTTTGAGCTTAACACCGTGCGATTCAAACCAATTATAAACAGCTTCCGGCGGAAAATCGTACATGGCACTTTTCAAAAACTTAGCTCCTCGGGGATAATTTTTCAGCATCGAATCTACAGCAAAATTACCAGTTGTCACATTACAGCGTCCGCCACCGGAAATAAGCACTTTTTTGCCCAAACCGTTATTACCATCAAATAAAGTTACGGAAGCCGCCAAACCGGCCTCTGCCAACTTCGCGGCCACCATCATCCCAGCCGCACCAGCGCCGATAATTGCTATACGCATAAATTTGGATTAACGGGAGGCGAGACTACTTCCCTTCCTCGCAATTAATCATCCATTGTACGCCGAATTTGTCAGTAAGCATACCATAATAGGCGCCCCAAAACATCTCTTGCATCGGCATTGTAGCTGTTCCGCCTTGGCTTAAATCAGCATAGAGTTTGTCGGCGTCAGCTTTTGCTGTCGGGTGCAATGAAATCGAAAAATTATTACCCACAGTTAGCTTTTGCCCCATCGATTCCAAAGCATCTGTA
This sequence comes from uncultured Candidatus Peribacteria bacterium, assembly GCA_964640445.1. GTDB lineage: Bacteria > Patescibacteriota > Gracilibacteria > UBA1369 > UM-FILTER-41-14 > CAZXGE01. The sequence continues at coordinate 544 of CAZXGE010000105.1, read as the reverse complement.
CCCATAAGCGTCAAATTTTCGCCCAATTTCAAGGCAACATGCATAATTTTCTGCTGATCGGACTCAGGAAGCTGAGCAGCAGCTGGGGTGTCGGCAAAACGACTAAGCATTTCGAACTCGCCACCGAATACAGACTTGTAAAAATCGAAGGCTTCCTCGGTGTTACCAGGGAAATTGAGGTAGAGATTGGTTTGAAACATGGATGGATATGGTTAGTTGATGGTATCTGAAATATTGCTAAAAGCTTAGTTTAGTTTACATAGCAAATAAAACTAATTTGGTTGCCAAATAGCTAAAATGTTATTTACAAATTTCAAAAAATAGTATAGTAAAGTGGCGATTTAAACACTAGAAATTATGTTTCTCGATGAAGATGCTGGATTGGAATATACAAAAGGATTGGATCACCGTGGTATACAAGTCGACCCAAAACAGTCTTCTTTACCGCCAGAGATCGAGAGTATCATTAATGCTATGCAGACTGAATGGCTGAAGATGAAACCATCAAAGCTTGATCCAGCAATAGAGAACATTTTGGCTGACT
>CAZXGE010000104.1:0-3410 GCA_964640445.1 uncultured Candidatus Peribacteria bacterium | reverse complement strand
TTTTGTTTAAAGATATGGCTAAGGCAGTCGCACGGATTCGGGCTGCTGTGTCGGCGCAGGAAAAGATTATTGTTTTCGGTGATTATGATGTGGATGGAATTACAGCAACGGCGTTAGTTGTGAAGATAATCCGCAAGTTAGGGGGAATGGTCTCTTATCGCTTGCCGCATCGTGTTAATGATGGGTATGGGTTAAAGGCTAAATTTGTGGAAGATGCCAAAGCTGTTGGTGCTACCTTGCTGATCACTGTGGATTGCGGCATCTCGTGTCCTGCTGAGATAGAGTTGGCCAAAAATCTGGGTATAGATGTGATTTTGACTGATCATCATCAAATTCCCACGAATTACCCAGAAGCTGCTTTCGCGATTTTGCATCCTAAGATGCCTGGGGATAGCTATCCTGAGCCAGAACTTACTGGAGCGGGCGTGGCTTTTAAATTGGCGCAGGCTTTGCTTTTGGATTTGGGTCTTAGTGCTGAGGAATTTGCGGAGGCACTGTTGGATTTCGCTGGGCTAGCTGCTTTGGGTACTGTTGCCGATTGTGCGCCACTAGTCGGTGAGAATCGGATTATTGTGGCCCAAGGGCTCAAAAGCCTGGCACAAAGTCAAGACCCCGGGATAAGAGCTTTGTTGGCGGTGAGTGGGATTGATTTGGCGGACGGCAAGATGGTTAGATCGCAGCACTTGGGGTTTTCATTGGCACCAAGGATTAATGCGGCAGGTCGCATTGATGATCCTTATTTTGCTTTGCAATTGCTATTGGCCGCTGATGAACAAAAGGCAAATAAGCTAGCTGCCAAGCTGAATCAGCTTAATCTGGAGCGACAAAAGTTGACACGAGATGCAGTTTCGGAGGCGGAAGCGGAGGCGCTGGTACTTTTTGACGAAGGTAAGCGAGTTCTGGTCGTGGGTAGTCCGGGTTGGCATCCGGGGATTGTGGGGTTGATCGCCGGGAATCTAGCTCAGAGGTATAGTCTTCCGGTTTTGGCATTGCATGAACATGATGGTAGTTTGGTCGGATCGGCACGGGGGCCAGTGGGGTTCGATTGGGCACGGGCGCTCAGTCAGCATGGACACTTTTTTGACCGTTTTGGGGGCCATATGCAGGCGGCAGGGTTAACCATGCCTAAAAATAACCTGGACGCATTTAAGAGGGCTTTAAACGCTTACATGGACGAGTTATATGCCGATACTATCTTTGACGCAGATCTGTTGATCGATTTAGCTGTGGATCTTTCCGATTTGACTTTAGATTTTTTCGCACAACTAAGTGAATTGGAGCCTTTTGGGATTGGTAATGAAGAGCCGTTGTTTTTGCTGAAAGATGTGCTTTTGACCGAAGTTAAGTGGGTAAGTGAGGGCAAGCATCTATTGGGGCGAGTCAGTAGTGCGGATTGTCCTGAGGGGATTAAATTTGTCCAATTTGGTGCAAGTAGCAATTTGTTAGCATTGAAACCGGGGCAAAAACTGAATCTAGTGGCTAGGATTGAGCAGAATCAGTACCGAGGTAAGACTAGTTTGGAGCTTAGAGCTGTCGATTATCAGATTGTTGACTAAATCAGTATATACATGTATAATTATGTGAAAACTTAATTTTGACTAATCAACATGGCCAATTTGGATTATAAAGCTGCGATTTCCGCTATCGAAAGTGCGAGTAATATTTTGATTTTACCGTCTAGTCCACCTGATGGCGATTCGATTGGTAGTGCGTTGGCTTTGTTTTTGGCTATGCAAAAGCTGGGGAAAAAAGCGACTGTGGTGGCTGCTGATCCAGTTCCGGACGCTTATCGGTTTTTGCCAGATAGTCAATCGATTGAGTCGGAATATAATTTCGGTCGTGATTTTGTGGTGACTGTGGATGTTAGCAAAACTGGCTTTAAAGAGTTGAATTATGAGGTTAAAGATCAGAAAGTAAATATTATTATTACCCCACAAACAGGTTCGCTGCGCCCTGAGGATTTATTGATTAATCAAGCCAGTAATAAGTTTGATTTAATTATCACTGTTGATACTGCTGAAGTTAAGCAGTTGGGGCCGGTTTATGAGGCTAATCAAGAATTGTTTGCCAATGTGATGACGATCAATATCGATCACCATCCTTCGAATACTAACTTTGCCAAATTGAATTTGGTCGATCCGGAAAAGGCCGCAACCACACTGATGCTCACTGAGTTGTTTAACCAGCTGTCACCTGGGTTGATCGATGCGGATATTGCTACATTATTACTGGCTGGGATTATTACTGACACTGGTAGTTTCCAAAATGCCAATACTTCACCGGAAGCTTTTGATACCGCTGCGACTTTGATTAGTCTTGGCGCTAGACAGCAAGAGATTATTCATCATGTTTATAAAACTAAAGAGCTCCATACCCTAAGGTTGTGGGGGCGTGTCTTGTCGAATATTCAAACTGACTATACCTACAAATTGGTCTGGTCTGCTGTGACGCAAAAAGATTTCTTGGAAACGGACAGTAAAGAGAGTGATATTGGTGATATTATCGATGAACTTTTGTCCAATGCCCCAGAGGCTGAGGTGGTGGTTTTATTTAAAGAATTGGCTAACGGAGTGACACATTTGAGTCTAAGAAGTACGCGTGACGAAGTGAATGTCAGCGTCATGGCTCAGTATTTTGGTGGTGGTGGCCACAAACGAGCTGCTGGTGCTAATATTAAAAATCCGGACTTTAACGCTGTTGTCACCGAGGTGCTGAATTACATTCGTTCTGAGCAGCAAAAACGCATGGTGGGCTCAGCTGCAAGCACGGAAGTGGCTGCTGCTTCAGTGCCTGTTGTGGATACTACGGAAACTGTTGTTGTAGAAGCACCTGCGCCGACACCAGATGTCGTGGCTGAGTCTGTCTTGCAGCCTGAGGTTGCCCAAGCAGAGCCAACACCACAGCCAGTAGCTGCTTATGAGCTGGAGGCGCCAGTATCACAACCTGAACCACAATCTGTTGTAGCACCAGCTGCGACCACTACTCCAACTTTTGCACCTGTAGTTGAACCTCAAGTAAGCACGGATGCTACAGCACAGCAGACGCAAAATACTGCTACAGCAGATTTAGACGCTTATATTAAGCCAGATACTGAGACACCAACAATTACTCCTGATTTCGGCAGTTTTAGTTCTTATTTGAAGAACAGGACTGATTTGTAGGGATTTGGCAAGATAGTGACCTGTCGTTTCGGTAGCTGTTATTGACAAAAAGAAACGCAATTGGTAATATATAAACATAGGAAATGTAGGGAGACCCTCCGAATAAATGAGGCTTTCAAACTACTATCCTATACTCTGTTTATATTATATAGATTGGGTTCCAGTTAAATTGACCTGATAAGTTTTTTGTCGTGGCTATTTCTCTAAGTTTTGAAAACTCTTTGTATAAACTGAGCTTGGCTTTACTTT
>CAZXGE010000103.1:0-3441 GCA_964640445.1 uncultured Candidatus Peribacteria bacterium | reverse complement strand
AGACAAAGGTGCAAGGGTTTTCTTAACTGCTTGCACTGAAATATCATGCTTATTAGACGATGAAAGGGAGTATAATATTGTCAGCAGTTTAGATATTTTAATTGACTATGTACACGAACTATGTGCATTTAAGCCGAATAGGTCTTAGCCCCCCTACCGCCCCTCCTCAATCATTGTCTCTTTAGTGACTTCATCGCTCAGTTTTTGGTCTCTGCTGATTAATTTCTTCTGATTCCATTTACTGAGGTTGAAGTAGGCGATTGTGACCACAAACGAACATAAATTGGCCAATGGCACAGCAAGCCAGAGGCCAGTTTCGTTGAGACCAGTGTGTTTGGATAGAATGTAGGACAATGGAAATTCAAAGACCCAAAGCGCAATAATCGAAAACAACATTGTGACTTTGGTATTGCCCGCACCTTGGTAGCTACCATTCAGCACCAAATTTACACCAATTAAAGGGAAAGCAAAGCTCATGAAGCGGATCAGCGTAGTCGCATACTCGACAACGGCAGGTTCATTTTTGATGAATGTGCTGGCCAAGGTTTCCGCAGCCAAAAAGAAAATGGCACTAATTATAACCAATAAGCCAGCCCCAATTTGAGCGCTTTTTGCCGCAATTTCACGAGCGCGTTCTGGTTGCCCCGCACCAATATTTTGCCCGACCAAAGTCGAAGTGGCCATCGACAAACCAAATGCCGGAATTATCACGAAACTAAGCATACGAATACCAATCCCATATGCGGCCAAGACAACTGTGCCAAAGGAAGCAACCAGCAGCGACATAATCGCAAAACCAAACGCTTTCATACTTTGCTCGATCGAAGCTGGGAGGCCAATGAAAAACATTTTTTTAACCAATTCCAATTTTAACTTAAAATCTTTAAAGCCAATTTTGATCACATTCTTACCCTTGAACAAAATATATAAGCCGATGAAACTGGCTATGCCTTGTGTTAAGATCGTGGCAATAGCAGCACCGGAAACCCCAAAACCTTCAAAGTTACCATAACCAAAAATAAATAGGGGATCTAGGATCGCGTTGAGAAAAACTGTAAAAGCTACAATGTACAAGGGTTTTCTCACTTCGCCAACACCACGCATCAATGATTGAAAAACGAAAAAACTAAACATAAAAATAATCCCCAGACTGGAAACTTTAAGGTAAGCAGTGGCTTCGGGCAGCACGGCGCTATCTGCTCCCATCAACCGCATGATCGGCTCTGCCAAAAAGTAGCCCAAAATGGTAATTGGTACGGATATTAGAGCCATCAAGCTGATAGTTTGCCCACTGATATTGTTCACTTCTTCTAGCCTTTTTGCACCAAAATTTTGCGCCACCAAAATCGTACCCGCTATGGAAAAGCCACCACCAAGCGTAATCAAGATGAAGATAACCGGAAAACTTAGTGAAACTGCTGCGACAGCCGTAGCGCCCAAGCGCCCAACCCAAAACGAATCAATAAGCTGATATGCTGTATGAAATAGATTTGTTAGCACGATTGGACCCGCCAATGCTAGTAGACTTTTTAAAACCGAACCGGATGTGAATTTGCTCATTTAATTTCATTATTGATTTTGAGCGGCAGTATAGTTGGAAGTGGGCAAGTTAGCAAGAGACCACGGTGCATTCTCAGCCGCAGTCAGTGGCTATGATTTAAATTCAATAGTTGCTCGATACATTCCCATACTACAAAGGATTTCTATTGAGTCCTTGGCTTTGTCAGCAGGGATTCTCACCTCAGTTATGCCTGTAGGTTGTAAGTTGTTTGTATAATTTAGTGCAGGTATAGAAATCGCAGACGAGCAATCGTATGTGCCTTTGGTTTCTAATTTTAAGATCGTATCTTTGTTGGCAACAGCATTGATCTTGTTTGGGAAATATCCTCCTTGCGCAAGAATTTTAATAGATTGTTGTTGATCTCCTTCCTCTTGGACAGCCAAATTCAAATTCGAGCTGACAAACGTATCTTGTTTTTCCGTATTATTCTCACTCGCTAATATCCATACAATTCCAATCCCAAGCAGGACGGTTATTGCAATTAAACTGTGTTTTGACATATGGCTATATATTAAATAATGGCCTAATAATTCCCAAGCCCGCAAGTCCTGCCAACAAGGCAAATATCCCTAAACCAATGACCACAATGCCAGCTGTTTGATAAAAAATCTGAGCAAATCTGCTATTTGCAAATTTATACTAACTGAATGAAATTAATAGCAACATAGGCAAAGTGCCTAAAGAAAACATCAGCATGATCATACCACCTTTTAGCCAATCTCCGCTAGCCAAAGAGGCAATTTGCATAGATTGTGTAAAGCCACAAGGTAGAAAAAAAGTCGCAACCCCAATCATCAAAGGCGCCCCAGATCCATTTTTCACTTTTGATATTTTCTGAAAAAAACTTTGCGGTAAAGTTAGTTGAAGCTTCTTGGTAAAGTTAAAAATTCCCAGCAAATTAACACCCAAGATAACCATAACTAGCGCAGCAAAAAGACCAAGTATTCCGGTCACCGTATGATTAATTGAAATTGCGCTACCGAGGAAACCAAGTAGTGCACCCAGTATTGCAAATCCCGCCACCCTGCCCATATGAAAGAGCGCAAACGGCCTAAAGCTAGAAGCACCCTGAGCAATCTTGGCGGATAGCGACAGGATCAAACCGCCGACTAATGCAAGACAGGTTGAGATCGATGCAACTAAACCAATAATCAGTGCCGTCCACGGCGTCAATCCTCCTTCGAACCCCAAATTAATTAACCCTGATTTTTGCAGTAAGAAGAATAAAAATAAGACAGCCATTCCAATTGGTAGTGCCACAGACAAATTTTTAAAATCTTGCTCACTACTATTCTGCTTATCAATAGACAAGATATACTTTTGATCAGCAAGTATCGGATTTAATATCGCCAACAATTGCTCAGCTGATTCTATGTTATGAGCCTCAATTTCAATCGTTTGTTGATGGATGTCAACTTTAACTCCAGATATTTCCGCATGCTCAATCAACTTTTCTTCAATGACAATTTTACAAGAGCTACAGTGCGTTCCTTGGACATGAAGTAAATGCTTTTTCATGATTTTTTATAAAAATTATTAAGGAGTACCACCCATTTTCTTATGCCAAATACTGATGCCATTCGGCATTTCGCCAACTTCGATGCGGACAACTTCTTGGTGGGTTGATGCATCTATAATTGAAACATCTTTGCTGAGTAGGTTTGTTACATAAACAAATCGACCAGCCTTGTCTACGACAATACCGTGTGGTGCATCGCCCGCAGGAATGATTTGATCAACAGTTCTGGCTTCGATATCAATACGATAAACGGTATTACCTGTGGGCTGTTCAAAATAATACCCCTGATTTGCTACATAAATGTATTTGGAGTCAGGGCTTGGATAAAGCTGCACCGAGCCCTTGGCGTCTTCTGGAAGGT
>CAZXGE010000102.1:0-3500 GCA_964640445.1 uncultured Candidatus Peribacteria bacterium | reverse complement strand
TAAGTTTCAGTAGTGCAGACGACACAGAAGTGCGCTTTTTCTAGAGCCATTAAATATCGAGCTCGGTAACAGTCTTAGCATGACTCTGAATGAATTTGCGTCTTGGTGGCACTTCTGAGCCCATCAAGGTATCAAAAACACGATCTGCCTGCTCAGCATCAGCAATGTTTACTTTTTTCATCATGCGAGTTGTAGGGTCCATTGTGGTTTCCCATAGTTGTTCCGGATTCATTTCACCAAGACCTTTATAGCGTTGGATGTTGGGATTTTGGATGCCAGCAAACTCATTATTTAACAGCTCTTGTTTTTCTTCGTCGTTGAAAGCGTAAGCTAATTTTTTACCATGACTAATTTTGTACAACGGTGGCTGGGCAATATAGAGGTGACCTTGCTCGATAATTTCCTTAAAATAGCGGAAATAAAGTGTGAGCAGAAGTGTACAGATATGCGCACCATCAACATCGGCATCGGTCATGATCACGATTTTGTGGTAACGCAATCTTTGAATATCGAATAATTCGCCAATACCAGTACCCATGGCAATGATCAGTGACTTAACTTCATTGTTAGCTAAAATCCGATCCATTCTGGCCTGCTCGACATTCAAAATCTTACCCCTGAGAGGTAGGATCGCTTGAGTTTCGCGATCACGACCTTGCTTGGCAGAACCACCCGCAGAATCACCTTCCACGATATATAGCTCTGAACGCTCCGGGCTTCTAGAGGAACAATCTGCAAGCTTCCCCGGGAGAGTCATCCCTTCCAAGGCACCTTTGCGGATAACTGTGTCCCTAGCGGCGCGAGCGGCCTTGCGGGCGCGAGCGGCCAATAAACATTTATTGACAATGCCGCGACCATCGGCTGGATTTTCGCCTAAATATTGAGCCAAAGTTTCGGCAAAAACTGCTTCGACAACAGTACGCATTTCGGCATTACCTAATTTGGACTTGGTTTGACCTTCGAATTGTGGCTCGCCAAGTTTGACGGAAACAACGGCAGTTAGACCTTCGCGGACATCATCGGCAGTGAGGTTTTCGTCTTTCTCTTTAATTAATTCATGCTCACGAGCGTAGTTATTGATTGTTCTTGTTAGAGCTGAGCGGAAACCTGTTAAGTGCATCCCGCCTTCGTAGGTGTTGATATTATTGGCAAATGAGAAGACATGCTCATTGAAATCTTGTGTATATTGGAAGGCGATTTCGACCATCCCTTCCGGCCGTTCGGCGTCACAGTGGAAAGTACCAGTGATTGCTTCTCGATTTTTATTTAAATGCTGGATGTATGACTTGAGACCGCCCTCGAAATAGAAGCGAACTCGCTCACCAGTGCGTTCATCCAGAAGTGAGATCTGCACTCCTTTGGTTAGGTAGGCTTGCTGACGAATTCTGGTCGCTACAGTTTTGAAATCGAAACTAGTTATTTCGAAAATATCCGGATCTGGTGTAAATTTAATTTTTGTACCTCTTTTTTTAGTCTCACCAATAACAGCTACCGGAGCTGCAGGTTCACCGATATTGTAAGTTTGTTGGTGAATTTTGCCATCGCGATAAACTTCGGCAACCAACTCAGTCGAGAGGGCATTAACTACAGACACACCCACACCATGAAGACCACCGGAGACCTTATAGCCGCCGCCGCCGAATTTACCACCGGCATGCAAGACTGTAAGAACCGTTTCCAGACCACTTTTTCCTGTTTTCTCAACAATATCAACCGGGATCCCACGACCATTATCCTCGACACTAAGACTGCCATCAGCGGCGATGACGATGTCGACCTGATTACAATGACCAGCCATGGCTTCATCGATGGAATTATCGACGATCTCCCAAATCAGATGATGCAAACCAGCAATATCAGTCGTCCCAATGTACATACCTGGACGCTTCCTAACTGCGGAAAGACCTTCTAGAACCTGAATATTACTGGCGCTGTATTCTTGAGTAACCTTTGTTTGTTCGCTCATTTGCTTTTTCTTTAGATTTTTAAAATTCTTGGAGCAGTTTAACAGGTTTGGCAATAATTGCTAGTTTAAGTTGCTCTAGATTAACGACCAAATTTATTTTAAAATTGGTGCAAGCAAAACAAAATTAAACAAAAAAAATATGGCTAATAGTAAAAAAGCAAAAGTTCCAGCCAAAAAATCAGCGCTCAAAATCCCAGAAAAGACCCAGAGTAAAGTTGCCTTGCCTGACTTGCAAAAGTATTTTCTAGTGGCAGCTGTTATCGGCTTACTTGGCTTCTTCTTTTATTTTATTTCGCCGTTTTTTGCAGCATTGATCGTGGCGGGCGTAATTGCCATCGACATCATGCCCATGAACGACTGGCTGACGAAAAAAGTTCGCTATAAACTTTTGGCTAGTTTCTTAAGTATGCTAACTGTGCTGCTGGTTATCATTACACCATTTACACTATTAAGTGTATTCGTGATCAATGAAGCCACAAGTGCCTATAATCGTATTACGGCAAACGGCTTCAACCTCAACCTCGAAACAAATCTATTAACACAAGCGAACGAGCGTTTCGGTGGCACAATTTTTTACCAAATTATTGAACCGGCTTTGAGTAGCTTAACTTTGGCGACTACATCTCTAAACAACTTAGCCGGGGAAATTTTAGAACCACTTGGTCGTAGCCTACTTGCACAGACTGGTAATATTTTTTTTAGTGTTTCGATGGGCTTTTTGATTTTCATTGTCTTCACTGTTGCCTTGTATTATTTCTTGTGCGATGGGAAGTTTCTGGTGGCTAAAACTAAAAAATTACTACCATTGCCGATTAAATATAAAAATGAACTTTTCGCTAAACTCAATGACCTAAGCAAAGGTATTATCTATGGTGTTTTTGGCTCTTCACTAATCCAAGGTGTCGTGGCTGGCCTGGGGTTCTACCTGGTTGGCGTACCAAATGCTGCTCTCTGGGGTACGATCATGGCAATTTTCGCACCAGTACCATACATTGGTACAGCTATCATTTGGGGCCCAGTTGGCATTTACAATTTAATCAATGGCGAAGTTTTTTCCGGTTTATTTGTGCTAATCTGGGGCGTGGCTGTAGTAGCGACGATCGACAATATCGTTAAACCGTATCTGATCGGCAGGTCAACAGCGATTAACCCTTTGGCAATCTTACTAACACTACTGGGTGGGATTTTACTCTTTGGTCCTAGTGGTCTGATTTATGGGCCATTCCTCCTAACATTACTCTTCGGTGTTTTGCATATTTATGAACTGGAGTACGAAGAGGTGCTGAAGGATTAGAGTACGGCCATTCATTAAACTCATGCGCTTTCCAACCTTTTAACCTTAGCGTCAAAGCCAGGCAATAAAGATTCGAAATATTCTGAGAAGTCGGGTCTAGCTTGGTAAGTTTCGAGTAAGCTGATTAGTTTATTTAAGATCTCAGCAGCCTGACTGGGTTCTAGTAACTGATTACGACTATGCTTTTCGACTGCCACGATTGCGGTCACTAGTTCGTCGCTAAACATCTGTTTTTTGAGC
>CAZXGE010000101.1:0-3586 GCA_964640445.1 uncultured Candidatus Peribacteria bacterium | reverse complement strand
CCAAAACCAGCACCACGATTATTCTTAAAAAACTCAATCAAAGAATCATCTGGCGCAGCAGCACGAGGACCAACTCTGACACCATCATATCTCGCCATATTAGAACTAACTTCACTAGGCGACAAAATATAATAAACAGCCACACCATACTCAGTCATCGGCAAAGAAATCTCACGAATTTCCGCACCTTCGCGTTTAAGCACTTCAATCGCCTCTTGAATTCTCATTTTCACATCAGGTTCAACAATGTCACTAAAATACTCCTTAGGCAAACCAATCTTAAGCCCTTTAATCGGCCGATCCAAAGCTTCAGTGTATTTACCCACAGGTCGATCAGGCATAGTCAAATCGGATCTATGTTTACCAGCAGTAATTTCCAAAACCAGAGCAGCATCATAAACAGTTTTTGTCATCGGCCCAATCGTATCCAACGAAGAAGCCATCGAAATCACTCCAGCACGAGGCACGCGTCCATAAGTCACTTTCATCCCTACAATCCCACAAAAAGAAGCAGGCTGGCGAATCGAACCACCAGTATCAGTTCCCAAAGAAAACGCACATAAATCAGCAGCAACAGCAGCAGCCGAACCACCACTACTACCACCAGCAACACAGTCAAGATTATGCGGATTTCTACTCACGCCAAAACAAGAAGTCTCCGAAGAAGCCCCACAAGTAAATTCATCAGTATTCACTTTACCCAAAAGCACAGCGCCTTCATCATATAATCGAGTCACAACAGGAGCATCAAATGGCGGCTTATAACCTTTGAGGATTCGCGAACAAGCAGTAGTTTCAATTCCTTTTGTTGAAAAAACATCTTTAAGCGCCATCGGCACACCAAACAAACGACCTTTATCTTCCCGAGCAGCAAACTGTTCCAATTGCTCAGAACAAACATCTGGAGTCTTCAAAACATAAGCATTAATCGCCGGATCCTTAGCAGCAATGCGCTCATTATAGCTAGCAATCACCTCTTTGGGCTGAAATCTGGCAGCAGCATAACCATCAAGCAACTCTTTAACACTTAGTTCGTATAATTCCATAAAATAAATATGATAAGTAATTGAATATTTAAAATCTAAAAAACAGCAGGCACAACAATCTGATCGTCAACTATCTCGCCAGAGCTCAAATCCAATAGTTGCTTCTTATCGGCAACAAACTCATTAACTTCATCAGCTTCAAACTGATTAGTAAGCCCCGTCACTTGCCTTGTTGGCAATACTCCCTCGGTATCAACCTGATTAAGCACACTTACCGTTTCCAAAATTCCACCAAGCTGAGTTGTCAAACGCTCCACTTCCGCCTCTGTCAAATTCAATCTCCCCAACTCCGCCACTCTCTTCACGACATCAACCGTAATTTTTTGATCTTGAGCCATATAAACTCTATAAAACAATAAAAAATAATTTACAAAACAAGCTTATGAATTTAACCAATAAATTTCAAGCCCAAATTGACGATTAAGACAAAATCAAATACACTCAGTATAAATCAAAAACAGCTGCGAAATGACTGAATTAAATAGCAAAAATCCACCAAAACTAAATCGCCAAATTTTTTATCGGAATTTAAGCGAAGTCAGTTTCTACTTTTTTATCAGTATTGGTAGCTGTCAAATCCTAGCTAGCATGTTCTATGTCAACGAACTTTTCAGCAAGCCGGCATGGCTACTTAGCCGGATTTTAGATACGCCCTTTCTTTTTGTTAGCCTGATTTACCTAACAGCCAGATTGCAATCTTACCAACTACAACCAACTCAACAAAACTCAACCAGCAACCCATCTACACTAAATGCAACTGATCTATTCATTTTAGCCGCAATCACATTATGTTTTTTCCTCTTCCAAAGTTACGACCTAATTTTCAGCCACAGACTTTAAAACCAAATCTACAATTCGGATAAAATCACCTTAGCATGACGCAAAAAAACGCAAACAATACGGATAAAACAACAATTCTAACATTCGGCACCTTCGACCACTTTCACCCCGGACACGAATACTACCTAGCCGAAGCCTACAAAAAAGCCCCAGACCCCAAACAGCTAATTGTCATCATCGCCCGCGATCAAACTGTAGAAAAAGTCAAAGGCTTCAAACCCACAGATAACGAAAAAATCCGCCAAGAAAATGTCGCCAACAATAGCTTTGTCACAACAGCAATTCTAGGAGACCTAGACGATCCCTATGCCATACTAAGCCAAATCAAGCCCGACCTGATCTGTCTAGGCTACGATCAATCCGCCTTCATCACAGACCTACCTCAAAAACTCCAAGAACTAAATTTAAATCCGCAAATTATCCGCATCGCCGCTCATCACCCCGAGAAATACAAATCATCTATCATCAAAAACAAAAATAACAACTAGCCATCCTCCACATGCAAAAATCATTTCACGAAGCAGCAACGGCAATCCTCAGAAATCGCTTTCTTTCGGCGGTGACCATCATCTCTATCGCCTTCATTCTCTTAATTTTCAACATTTTATTTGCCGTCAATCAAATCGCCAACCAAACCATCAATGGACTTAGCGAACAAGTTACTTTGCAGGTTTATCTCAAGAAAAACATCAGTGAAACAAAATTAGAACCCGTACTCAACGAACTAAAAAAATTAAATTACCTGACGCAAATTGACTATCAAAGCAGCACAGAATCTCTAAAAAAATTAGCCAAAAAGTACCCAGATAGTATTGAATTTTTAAGCAAATACGACCTCAAAAACCCTCTGCCAGCAGTAGTAATCTTAGGCACAAAAAGTCTAGAAGATCATCAAAAACTACTCAACACCCTAGAATCAGAACCATTCAACGATTACTTCCGCTTCGATGACAACACCAGCCAAAGAAGTACAATTAAAACCGTAGTCAACAACTTAATTAAAATCAAAAGTTTCACTTTCCAGCTAATTCTTTGGGTTATGCTAACTTTCAGCCTTGGTGGCTCACTAATGATTTTCAACGCCCTCAACATTACACTCTTCAACCGCCGCAAAGAAATTCAGATCATGCAATTTGTCGGTGCAACTCATCAAACAATTAAAAAACCGTTCGTCATCGAAGGTGTTCTATACGGCTTATTCGCCTTCTTCCTAAACATCATTGTTCTGATCGCTGTCAGCGGTTTCTTGCCAAGTGATTTGCAAAATTTCCACCAAATTATTGCCAACCCCGCCTATCAAATCGCCCTCATTCTCGAGCTAATTATGATTTGTGTCATCTCCGGCTACACAAGCCTTTACACCATCAACAACTACCTGAAAAACCGTACAATCGTCAATGATTAAAATGACTAAAAAGATTAAATAAAAATTTATGTCACGGATCCACGAAGAAACTATCGACGCCTTTCTAATCAGCAAACAAAAGACCTTAGGCAATGTCAAATACCTAACTCTTTACTCCGAAAAAATTGGCCTGTTCGAAGCTTGTTTAAAAAGCTCAAGCAATCTCAAAAACCATTTCCAAGGCAAATTAGAGAACTTAACCAAAGCCGAATTTACAATTTTCCAAGGGCGCACTCATCGCCACATTAAGCAAATCCAAAATGCCAAAACAGATCACCTAGACAATCTCACCACG
>CAZXGE010000100.1:618-3590 GCA_964640445.1 uncultured Candidatus Peribacteria bacterium | reverse complement strand
ACTTCTGCAATGACGCATGAAAATTAACATTTCTTTGAAGGTTGGTGCACTTCTGGGAATAATGAGTAAATAATAAGTTTGATTGACAGATATTGGTTTATTAACTATGTTGCTTGTGATTTTAATTAAATTTATGAAAAAATTTCTTTTTCTAGGCTTAACAATAGTTTTGTTGTTGGCTATGGTACCTCAGGCGTTTGCAATGTCTAGTTTGCCACAAAATTTCGGTCCGAGTTTGAATGCTACAATCGATATTGACAAAGAAACAGAATTCAAATGGAATGGTCCAGGTGAGTCTGTTTATCCTTTTGTGCAATATTTGTTGTGTTTTGAGGGTACTAAGCCAGATTATTATTGTTTAGATGCTGGTGTGAATAATAGTAAGGTGATGAAAAGAGCTGATTGGGATTTGGTAGATGCGGAGATGGTTAGTACTAAAGACAGTAAAGTTAGCCTAAAATGGTATGTGCAGTCTCGTTTTAGTAATGGTAAGCAAGATGGTGAAAAGTTGTTGAGTTCAGAAGCTTGGGATATTTCTTATCTTCGTAAGCCAGGTTCTAGTTCTACACCTGTTGCTAGTGGTAAATTAGCAATTGCGGAATCAGTAGCTAAAGTTAATGCGATTGTTTTGAAAGTTAAAAATCAAAAACTAACTGAGGGGAATCAGTATTTGGCAGAATGTGTAAATCCGAATTCTTTGCCAAAAGCTTTTGAAGATTTGCGTTATACAACAGTTTCTCAGCCTGCAAGCTTGGGTGTGAATGATTATGTGGAATTGGTTGTTGGTCCTTTGGAGCCCGCAACAAAGCATAAATGTTATGTTGCTGTTAAATCTGCTGGTAAAACTGCTGGCACTTATACTTATGCTATGCATAGCGATCCTGTTTATTTGACAACAGAAGCTGCTAAAGTTGATGGTTCTGGTGCTACGAGTTTCAAATTGCCTCCTGCTGGTTTCGAGGATAAAGTTCTCTATAGGACTGATTTGTTCGAAAATCCATTTTCTGATACAAATTTGTCTAAATTGTCTGGTGTAGCTGCTGCCGAATTGTATCGTAGGTCGGTGATTGGTGGTTTTGCTGATGGTGAGTTTAAGGGTGGTATGAATGTGAATAGAGCTGAAGCTGCTAAGTTTTTGCTTTTGGCTAAAGGTTTGACTGTAGGGGAAATGAAAAATGATAATCGCTTTAGAGATGTGATTGAGGGTCAATGGTATACTAAATTTGTGATGAAAGCAGCAAGTTTGGGTGTGATTAATGGTTATGATGATGGTACTTTCCGTCCGGCTAATACTGTTAACACTGCAGAGTTTTTGAAAATGCTTTCATTAACTTTTGGTTTAGAAAAAGGCATTAAACATGATTATACAGATGTATCAGCTTCTGAGTGGTACGATGCCTACGCTGGGATTGCGCAGAAATATAATCTATTTCCTGAGCGTGGAACTAAATTGATGCCTGCTAAACAGTTAACAAGAGATGAAGTTGCTGTGGCTATTTATCAGTATTTGGTAGGTAGATTCTCTGTAGTTAAGTAAGTTATTAAGCCCTAATAGTGCTTGGCCATCTGGAATCGTGATGGCTGGTATGACTTAGGGCTTTTTTCTTATCACTCTTTTCATTCAATACTTGTTTATTTTGTCAAATTGTGTTATTATTGCATGATAATAATTAATGTCAAATACACAAACATATGGTAAACGAAGTGAAAATGCGTAAAGAATACGCAAAAGTTAAATTGAAATCGCCAAAAACTTCTAAGACAGAAGCGGCATTGGTTAAAGCGGTAAAAGAATTTGAGCGCAAACGCGATGAATTTGGGCGTTCGCATAATGTTTTGTATACATTTATTGCAGGTACTGGGTTGATTATGTTTTGGTATGGTATTTGGGAGGGGATTCGCATGATTCCGATTTTGGGGCATCCATTGGTTTCTATTGGTGTTGGTGGTGTGATTTTGCTTCTGTGTGGTGCTTATGCTTATCAGTTATTGGGTGGGAAAGCGGCTATAATTCAGGAGGAATTTGATGGTGTTTCGCAGAATGTTGGGGAAATTACGGAAATGGTTGACGAAGTGTCGGATAAAGTGGATGATCTACATAGACAAGCGATGGCGTCTCCGTTAAAGGCGCGTATCGATGTGAATATCCATACTAAATAGAATTAATGGTTAAAGTAGTTGTTGGTTTAGGTAATATCGGTGAGAAATATAGATTAACCCGGCATAATGTCGGGTTTTTGTATGTTGATTATTTGGCTAAAAGCTTCGGTTTGGCTCAGGATGCTTGGCGAAATCAAGATAAATTCAAAGCTGAAGTTTTGGAATTGGAGCGGGATGGTGAAAAATGGCTTTTGGTTAAGCCGAAGACCTTTATGAATTTAAGTGGTGAGACCGTATTGGCGATTAAGCAATTTTATAAGCTGGAAAATGCGGATTTCTTGATTGTTTATGATGATATTGATTTGCCTTTTGGTACGACTCGTAGGCGTGAAAATGGTAGTGCTGGCACGCATAATGGTATGCGATCGGTGATTGGAGTTTTGGCTAGCGAATCGATTCCGAGGTTACGAATTGGTGTCGAAAGTCGTAGTGAGGAACTGAAGGCTAAATTTGCGCTTAGAGATTTTGTGTTGGCTAATTTTAGTGCGGAGGAGCTGGAACAATTGCCCCAGATTTTTGCGGAAGCTTAGAAAAATTTTAGTAGACTTGGTTGTGGGTGCCAATGTCTAGCATGATTATTAATGTATAGTTTTCTTCTTGTTCGAATATTATACGAATGTCTGAAGTTACCGATATTGCTCTTTTGCCATTTAGTTTGCCTTTCAGGGCATGGTTTTTAAGTTTTTTGGCAAAGGGGTTTATGGTTAATAGCTTGATTGTTTCTATGGTTTTTAGTTTTAATTTTGGATTCAGGGCTTCAAAGCCACGATCAAAGTTTTTGTGGAAGATAATCTTTCTCATAGTTTTTGTAG
>CAZXGE010000100.1:0-608 GCA_964640445.1 uncultured Candidatus Peribacteria bacterium | reverse complement strand
CGTACTCGATCATCGCCTCGTCGGCGGCGACCACGAACGCTGTGCGTGCGGTGAAGACAAACAGTCGGATCGCTTCGAGCGTTTCGATGGCCGTGTCGGGCAGACAGCGATCAAGATCGTCGATCAGCCCAATTAGCTGCTTGATGCCGGCGTCCTTGAGGAGTTGGTCGAAGGCCTTGCGGAACGCATCCACCTCCTCGGGCACATTCTTGGTCTCGCCGGGCTTGAGCACCGACTTGAATTCATCGATAGCGTTGCTGAGGTTTGCTTTCGTGGCTAGCTTGTATAATTTGTGCTTCTTGTTCTTTGGTTAAGCCGTTTTCCGTTATCGAACTTAATGGTATCCCTTTTGTAATTACAATTTGTTTTAAGTAAATTTTGATTGCTGATGTAAGGTCAAGGCCCAGGTTATTGAGGATGTGTTGTGCTGCTTTTTTAGTGTCTTCGTCGATGCGTATTTGGATAAATGACATTAGTGATGATTGGTTAGTGTTAACTAGTGTTAATTATAGCTGATTTTGGGTGGTGTTGTAAATACATTGTCATGACAAGATTGTGTTATTGAGAGATTAAGTTATTTTCTCTTGCGTAGTTGCAGATTATCGGCT
>CAZXGE010000099.1:0-3643 GCA_964640445.1 uncultured Candidatus Peribacteria bacterium | reverse complement strand
GTTCAAATCCCTCTCTCTCCGCCATGATTTGTACCCCAAAAATTAGACACGGAACGGTTTTTAGATTGGGTAATTGTTCATTATTTCCAGAAAAGTGCCTTCTGTTTGCGGGGTAATTGTTTTAAAAAAATTGCTCATGTCATTGTCTAGGTCTGTATCTTTGATGTAGTTCTGTCGCGCATAATTTAGATGATTTCTGGAAAAAAAATCATTAGCTTTCATTCCGAAGTAATTTTTTAGTTGTGACATTCTTTCGATTAATTCGTCAGGTCTTTTTAGATATCCTAGATTTTCTTCATCTTTGATTTGATTAAAGTCAAATCCTTTATGAATTTTAGTTCTTAAAATGTTAAATGTACGTAAGGTGTGGCCTTTTTCGTGAGATTCAATAATGTTTTTTTGGTAGCCACTGAGTTGTTTGTTTGTGTCTTTTTGGCTACCATCTTTAAAGATGGTACTTGTATTATTGTTGAAACTTGCCTCGCCGAAATGGTATTGTTTTCTGTTTTTAATTTTCGCTTCTGTGTATTCTGTTTCTGTGGCGGTTATTCTCAATCTATTAAAATAGTTTTTAATTTCTTGATAGTGATAGTTGTGTAAGTCTTTTGGTTTTGTTAAGAAATTTGTTGGTGTAGAGGTTTCATTGTCATTTAATATTTCATATTTAATGGCAAGATATTTTTCGAAAGTATCCGATGATGTGTATCGCTCAAATAGTAAAATGGTCCAATCACCTTTGTAATTTGGAATTATTTCTTGATTTCTGTTTAAGTCAAAGTAGTCATTGCCGGTTTTTCTTAGGGTTTGAAAAATCATTTTTCTGGTATTTAGTTTATTGTAAGCTATATGACATAATTTTAAAATTTCTGAATTTGTCAAAGTTTCAATTTTTCTACTAAGTTCGTTATGAAAATCGAAATATGTAGCGGGTTTTGAATTACTGTTGTTTTCTTTGTATAATTTGTCAGCATTATTACTCCAGATTAGATCTGCTGGGTGATGGTCATTATCAGGCACCTTTTCCATGTTTATGGCTTTAAATCCATATATTATAACATGTTTCTTTTGTTTTTGAAATTCATTAATCCAAATTTTGGGAGGTTTGGAGCATGATCCATTAACAAAGATAGGCTTGTTTTGCAATGTTTCTTCGAATTATTTAATAAATTTTTTTATGTCTAGTCTAGAGGTTGAAGTTTTTGCATGTGATGAAGGTGATATGGGTGGTCCAATTGAAGAGGCTCCAAGTAAGAAAGGAGAACAATTTTTAGCGCAAATTGCTCAAACTTTTGCTGCTTCCGTGGCAGCTACTGAATGGCGATCTGCAGAGGAACCAACTAAAGCTGAGGAATTTGTTGACGATATGAACTAGTGAGTTGCCAGCTTGAATTATTTTTTTTGATAAGGTAGTGTTTTGTTGTTATTTATTGAATATTGGTAATGATTCGTGAATTTTTGGATTTTATTAAGGAATATAATATTGTTGGATTGGCGATGGCTTTTGTCATGGGTGCGGCTAGTAATGAGCTGGTGAAGTCGATTGTAGATAACATGGTGATGCCAGTGATTGAGCCGTTGATGGCGGGGGTGGCTTGGGAGGAGGCAACAGTTAAGTTGGGTCCGATTGTGTTGAGGTTGGGGGCTTTCGTTGCTGATTTGTTGCATTTCTTGGTTTTGGCCTTTGTGGTATTCTTGATTGCCAAAAAAGTTTTGAAAGAGGAGAAAGTCTCTAAAAAATAATTTATAGTTATGAAGGTTAAGTTAAAGCGGTTTTTAGATTTTATTTGTGAGATGGGCCATTTGGGGAAAATTCGTCATGAAGGACTTCGCTATGCAGGTATTCCTGATCCGGAGACTGTTGCTGCTCACAGTTTGCGGGTGGCTCAGATTGCTTATGTTTTGGGTGTAATGGAAAAATTTGAGAATCCTGACTTATTGGTGACGATGGCGGTTTTTCATGATATGGGTGAAGCACGGACTGGTGATTTGCATAAAGTTGGGGCGAGGTATGTTGAGCGAAATGAGCGATTGGCAGTTAGGGATCAGGTTGCTGAATTGCCCGAGCTTGCTAGTTTGGCTGATTATTTTGATCAGACAGAAAATTTGGATACGGTAGCGGGAGTTATTGTCAAAGATGCTGATCATTTAGAACAGGCTTTTTCCGCTAAGGAATATATGGAATGTGGCTATTCGGTTTGTGAGAATTGGCTTTACAACGCCAAAAATAAGTTGCAAACTGAGAGTGCTAAAAGTCTTTGTGAGTTACTTGTTAAGAGCTCTACTTTCGACTGGTGGCAGAATTTGAAAAAATTAGACTGATGACAACTTTTGCACAAAACAAAAAAGCGTTTCATGATTATGAGATCTTGGAGCAATTTGAGGCTGGGATTAAACTTGCTGGCTACGAAGTGAAATCAATTCGTCGTTCTGCTGTGCAAATGAAGGGTGGTTATGTGGCGATTTTGACTGATGGTCCTTATGTGATGGGTGTTCATATTACGCCATATAAGTATGCCCATGAACATCATATTGATCCTGTGATTAAGCGTAAGTTGCTGTTGAATGCCAAGGAAATTGCTAAGTTAGCTAAAGCGGAGCAGACTGCTGGTCTAACAATTGTGCCTTTGGAGTTATACAGTAAGAGGGGGTTAATTAAACTGAAAATAGCAATAGGGAGAGGTAAGAAGTTGCATGATAAGCGGAATAGTATCAAAGAACGAGATAATCAACGGATAATCGGTCGGTTGATGCGAACTAAAGGTTAATTTTATTTGATTATGCAAGCAGTGTATTTAAAATTGATTGAGGGATTGCGTGATTATTTTGGTCTTTATGGATTTAAAAAGGCTGTTTTGGGTCTCAGTGGAGGTATTGATTCGGCTTTGACGCTAAAGCTTGTGGCAGATGCACTAAAACCACAAAATGTTACAGCTATTCATATGCCGGAATTGGGTTTGACTAGTCGTGTTAATAGTGAGCATGCTGAGGGTTTGGCAAAGTTTTTGGGTGTTAATTACCTGAAAATTCCGATTAATCGTTATTTGGATACATATGGTAGTTTGCCTTGGGATCGTTCTGATTTGAGTTTGATCAATGTTAAGGCGCGGGTGCGAGCGACGATTTTGTATGATTTTGCTAATAGTAATCAGGTTCTGGTTGTTGGCACATCCAATAAATCGGAATTGATGCTGGGTTATGGTACTAAATTTGGTGACTTGGCAGCTGATTTGGAAGCTATTGGTGATCTTTATAAAACCGAAGTTTATAAGTTGGCAAAATTTTTGGGTTTGCCAGAAGAGATTTTGGTTAAGCCACCTTCGGCAGAATTGTTTTTGGGGCAAACGGATGAACTGGAATTGGGGGCTAGCTATGAACTGATTGATCAGATTTTGATGGCTAAGCAAAAAAATTATAATTTAGATCATTTTGATCAGATTTTAGTGCGAAGAGTTGAAAATTTGATTAAGCAAAACAAACATAAAAATGAGATGCCTTTTCTGATTAAAGCGTCATAGAGTTTTCTTAGCTACCTTTGATTATTTCTAAATACTCTTTGTTGATTAAGTCTGCTACAGCTGGGCAGACCAGTTTTTGCCAATCGCTATTGTTATTGCGTATGAAGTTGCGAATTTTAGTGCCGGAG
>CAZXGE010000098.1:0-3679 GCA_964640445.1 uncultured Candidatus Peribacteria bacterium | reverse complement strand
ATCACACCTTCGTCAATATCATTCAGCGCCTCCACGACAGACTGTCGAAACAAACTCCGAAACTCCTCATTGCTCATTTCCGAACGCGCAAAACCAATGACACGATAATCCACATTTGCCAACCTGCCTTCCATCGCCAACTGATAAATTGCCGGGAAAATCTTCAATTTAGCCAACGACCCCGAAGCGCCATAAATAATTAAACTAAAATCCTGTTCAGGTACTTGAAACATAATAATCTTATACAAATTACATCCAATTCTACCCCAAACAATTCCTAAATGGAAGAGGACTCTGCAAAAACGATCTATCTTTGCGAATTAATAAAACCCGCCAGCGCCTGATTCAGCGCTACAAATTTATTAGCTCCACGACCAAGAAAAGGATTACAACCAACAATTAATCCCACCTCCCACTTTTTATCACGCTTACACTTAATTTGCACCTCCTTATTAATCTTACCTAACGAAGCCAAAATTTTGGCAATTTCTTTACGAACAAAATTTTCATATCCAGCAAAATCCGAAGAACCGCTGAACGACAGCATTTTTTTCTCCAATTGTCTTATCATAAACAACGGTTGAACAGCACCCCTGGGTTCTTCCACTACAGCTTCGACAGGCTTATTTGGAGACTTACCAACAACTCTCCTGTTTATGCTCTCTCTACGCAAATCCAAATAAGGAACCAAATCAGGATTGCAGTCAGGCAACCCCAACTGTTTTCTGACAATCCTGATCACCTTTCCACAACGCAAAGCAGGACTAAAACGATCACTTTTAGAAAATCCAGACTGTTGCTCCGCCAAAAATTTACTAGACAAGTCTAACCAATAACCAATATCACAGCCCACTTTATTAATTCGGCACAATTTTCTTGCCAAAGGATCCTGACCCAAATCACCCTGCAATTTCTGCGCTGCCAATCTCACCATTGCAAATTTCGCACCAAGTGGCTCAACCACACCCGTCTCCTCATCAACAAAAAAAGAAACCAGATTACAAGGAACCGCCTGATCACAATTCAAACCCCATTCTTCTCTCGGTCGAATTTTGCAAATCGAATCAATATATCTAGCATGTTCAGGAGCAACCAACAACCAAGGATTGACAATCGCCACATCTATGATAAATCCACTCGGAACTTCAGACAATCTCAGAGCATCATCACGAATTCTCGTCTCCGGACTATCATAAGCCACAAAATCAGATAGATTTGGTAAATTTGCCGCATTAATCGCCATCTCTTGCTCCACCTGAGCAACTGACAAAAGCCCAACAGTCGGCGCAGTGATATTCGGGAATTTAAGCGCATTAGGAATGGCAACATTAGGAATTCGAACCTCAGGAATTGGCAACTCCGGCACAACAATTGTATCCGTACAAACCAAATTAGCCCCACTAACTAAACCTTCACGATCTTGCAACCCATTAGCCATCACAAAATTATCTAGAAATATAAATACCCAACAATCATACTATTGACAAAACGCAAAATCAATACATAATAAAAAGCCTGCAAGTTAAATCCTTTTATGAACCGGTCAAAAAACCTAGCAATCACAGCGTTAACAACCCTAGCTGCCCTTAGCGGCTGTTTCGAAGAACCAAGAACAGCACCAGTATCTCCAGATGCAACGGCGGTTGATTGCGGAAAAATAAAAGAGGAAATCGCTAAAACACTAGAAAACCCAGATTTGCACCAAAAGATTCTAACCACTAAACGACAAACAGATCACGCCACAGATGAAGCAAAAGCATGCCACCTTCATAAAAAAGAAAATAATCAAAAAGGAAAAGTAAAAACAACCTACACCATCACTTGCCCGGACCTTTACACTCAAAATGTAAGCTACCATGCCGATCCAAACACCATAGAAACCGCAACAACTAAACTATCCATCCCCGCAAACGACAACCATATCCCTGTCTCGTTAACAAGAACCAACAACAACCTAACTTTCCAGGTTCACAGTCCAGAATATTGGGAAACAGTAAATGAATACAATGACAACTGCACAACAGAAGACCCCACACCCTAGGCACCACTCCAGTCACTATGAAAATCACCAGGCATGTCGACTCGCTTATAGGTGTGTGCACCAAAACTGTCACGCAAAGCCTGAATCACATAAGCCGGATGTTTGGGCAAAACCAATGATTCAATATAATTCAGCGCCGATGTCAACGCAGGCACCGACAAGCCATTTTGCATAGCCAAACCAGCAATCTTACGCAAACTACCAATCTGCTCTTTAATTATCTCCTGAATTTCCGCAAACATAAATAAATGGGCTGCATTTGGCTCTTTAGCCCACAACTCCGTAAACAACGACAATAACTGTGCACGAATAATACAGCCACCCTGCCAGATCCGACTTGTCTCCGCTAAATTCAAGCCAAAACCATACTCCAGATCCGCAGCCTTAAGCACATCATACCCCTGCGCATAAGCAACAATTTTCGCCAAATACAAAGCCTTCTCCAAATTTTCCACCAAGTCCAAATCACATTTTTGCACCATCGTCGACAAATCCAATTTTTGCACTTCATCGCGAAGCTGACGATTAGCGCTCAAACTACGAGCATTGACTGCTTCCATCAAAGTACTTGCCGGCGCCCCCAATTTCAATGCCTCAATTGCCGTCCACCTACCCGTACCTTTTTGTCCAGCTTGATCCAAAACTTTATCGAGCAAATAGCCCTCAGCACGATCATCTTGCTTTTGCAAAATCGGCACCAAAATCTCCACCAAAAAAGACTGCAAAACCCCATCATTATATTTAGCAAAAATCTCGGCAATTTTAGGCAACTCATAACCACACAAATTCCTCAACAACAAAACCGACTCCGCCAAAAGTTGCATATCAGCATATTCAATCCCATTGTGAACCATCTTCACATAATGACCAGCACCAGATCGCCCCATTGGCGCCACACAAGCCCCACCACCGAAATCCTTAGCAGCAATCTCTCGCAGGAAAGGTAAAAAAGCCGCCAAAGAAGCCTCGCTTCCACTTGGCATCAAAGAAGGACCCTTGAGGGCACCTTCCTCACCACCAGAAACCCCACACCCCAACAGCTCAACCCCATGTTCCTTCATCATTTTTTGACGACGATCCGTATCTTCAAAATAACTATTTCCACCATCCATCACAAAATCACCAACACTCAATACGCCAGAGAGTTCCAACAACACCTCATCAACAGCCTGATCCGGCACCATTACAATAATTCTCCTTGGCAACTGTAAAAATCCAACAAATTCAGCCAAATCACTCGTCCCCACAAAATCACCCTCATTGGCATAATTCGCCAAAAACTGCACCAATTTCTCTTTAGTTCGATTGTAAACTGCGACCTTAAAGCCACGACTCGCCAAATTTCTCGCCAACGAACTACCCATCACCCCCAATCCCAATACACCAATTTGTGCTTCGCCCATAGGAACTTGCATATAATTTCATCATAAATACTACAAACTAACATTACATCAGCAAAAACAAACATTGCTAGTCAAAATTAGAATAAGTTAATGACCTGCCGCAGATTATTCGCTAAATTAAATTATGAAAAATTAATTCAAAACCACAAACATATGGCTTACTCACTCAACAAAGTTCAACTTATCGGCAACCTAACTCGCGACCCCGAAATGCGAACCACCGGCAGTGGCATTG
>CAZXGE010000097.1:0-3679 GCA_964640445.1 uncultured Candidatus Peribacteria bacterium | reverse complement strand
CAACTGGGCAAAAGGATTCTGACCAGAACTAACTGCTTTACCTTCTTTTTTATAGACGATACCAGGACAATCCGGCTTGCAGAGCATTTTTTCTGGCAGGCTGATTTGGATGGCCTCGGTCAGAAACTGCTTAACATTAATTTCGTTACGCTTACGATCGATTAATTCATAATCGTAATCTTGATCTTCCTCTTCGTCAGGAAGGACTTGGTAGTAAATCAATTCGGCGGCAGGCACGGCCAATTCGTAGTCATATTCCGCCAAACAACGGTCACAAATGGCATGAGTAGGCAGTGTGACTGCTGGCAACATAGCAACAATACCATCAGGAATACGCATCAGATCCAAGTCCAAGCTAGTGTCGTTAGCCACTCGTAAGCCCATAAGTTCAAGCTGATCCAAGGAGTCAACATTGACAGTGAAGGCACTACCGGTGTCATCAGCCAATAAATCGGCGATGTTTACTTTGAAATCCATGAGAATAATATTAATCTATTTTGTCTATAGCCACAAATTGACGCTAGCCCACAGATTACATTAGTATGAACAAGAGATCAATACCCTTAGGCCAACTATGTTTGAGTTGCTTGTTAAGTTCAAAGAACGCCTTGCTTCGCGTCTAAAAACGGACGACACCAAGACTGAAACTGGAGAGCCGCTATTGGCTCTAGATATTGGCTGTGAGTTTGTGAAAGCAGCGATTTTTTTGGCTAAAGGTAATAAAGCTGAAGTTTTGTCATATGCGCTAGCCAGGCAGTCTGTTGACAATTTTCGTCTAAAAAAAATTACAGATCTCTATGGTGTCTTGGACACTTGCAAATTGGCAATTAACCGTGCCACCAAAAAAGCCAAAATCTTACCAGACCAAGTGATTGTCGGTATTTCTGGCGAAATGTTAAAAGGCAAAACAAGAATTTTAACTTCCAAAAGGCCGAATCCAGAACAGAAAATCGACCTGTCAGAATTAAAACAAGTCATCCATGAGATCATCAATGTTGCTTTTGCCGAGATGCGTGAAGAGTGTGCCAAGGAAGCAGGACGCAAAGAAAGCGAAATCAAATTAGTTGATCTGGAATTATTGGAACTAAAAGTTGATCAAAAGCGAGTTCGAAATCCGATCGGCGGCGATGGTAAAGAATTGAGTTTCTATTTATATAATGCCTTCAGCACGCTAGAAGATTTCAATGTGCTGACAACCCTGATTGCCGAATTGGACATTAACTTATTGGCTCATGTATCGACATCATACGCAGTTAGCCAGGCACTTAGCGATGAAAACAAAGAACTTGAGGCGCTAGTAATTGATGTGGGGGGCATGACAACGGACATTTTACTAATGCTCAAAGGCAAACTAGTGGACTCAACATTGTTTGCCATGGGTGGTGCTTCCTTCACCAAGCGCTTACAGCAAAATCTAAACCTAGGCTACGAAGATGCCGAAGCAGTGAAATTTGCTTATATTAGAAATGATCTGGAACGAAATTCACATGCGGAAGTCAGACAAGCCCTAAAAAAGGACGCAGAAATGTGGCTGACTGGGGTCTCACTGGCTATTGAGAATCTCAAAAAACAAGCGGAAATCAGTACCCTACCTAGCTCAATCATTTTACTGGGGGCAGGCTCGAAATTGCCTGAAATTCGCGAAGTTTTACTCAATTATCCTTGGTGGGCAGATTTGGGTTATGAAAAAAGACCAGAACTACACGAACCCAAGCTGGAATTTGCCAATATTACATCGAGAATCAAAGACTTTGACGGCCCGGAGCACATTGCGATAAAATCGCTAATCAATATGGCTTTGGTACTTGGCGATCAAAGTGAAGTTATTGCTCAATTAGTCCAGAAAAATGGCAGTCTAATCAAACTCAAATAATGGAAGAACAAAAACTCCCAAAGATTGAACAGATGGTGATTGTCGAGCTTGATGATGATATCGTCAGCCTGTCGGCGAAGTTAACGAAAATTAACAAAAATCATGACCAAGTTTTTCTATTTGCACCCAATGAAACTGGTGTCGTTAGCAACATCAACAACTTAGCCCTTTTGGCCAAACTTGCTGGAAAAAACGGTCAAAAATTAACAATAATTACTAATGACAATGCCACTTGGGATTTTGCAAAAAGTCTAAAAATCCCAGTCCGAAGACTAGCGGGGACAAAGCTAAAAAAAGATTTTGTTACTCACAATTGGGATATTCACGGCGAAATCCCTCGCTTCAGTGATGAAGACCCAACCAGACGGGAAAATGTCAAAGTTAGTATTGCTGACATTGTCAAAAGTCGTCACCAAGACGAAGAAGATCTCGATTTGCCACCTCTACTCAGATTGAGGGCCTGGCTCAAGAATCTAAAAAATGGCCACCGACACAAACAACAGAGATTCATCCAAAACCCTCAAAACCATGCCCTGATTGGACTGATTGGTAGTGCTTTGATATTGCTTGGCGTAATTGCTTATATCGCTCTACCTTCAGCCACTATCACAATCGAACCAGCCAAAATAGTCAGTGAAGAATCATTCAATGTCAGACTCCTAGATCGTAGCATCAACAGAGAAATATTGGCCAAGAATGAACCGCTCACCATTTCGGCGAACTTCTTACTCTTGGATAATCTGCAAAAAACAATTACACATAAGACAACTGGACGGCTTTTTTCTGGTGACAATGCCCGTGGTGAAATCATCGTCTATAATGAAGACAATAAACCATATGAATTTGTACCGCGCACCCAGTTTCATACCGAAGATGGCTTGATTTTCCGGGCAACAAATTATGTTAAATTGCAACCAGGCTCAGTGGAAAAGCCGGCACAAACCACTATTGAAGTCGTGGCCGATGCTTTCGATGTTGCTGGGTTACCAATCGGTGGACGAGGCAATATTGGACCAAGTCGCTTTAAAGTAGCTAAATTACCTGCGGAAACCCAAAAATTCGTCTATGGAGAAAGTAAGAAGCCAATGGCTGGAGGTACAGACGAAAGCCAAATCCAAGTGATTGCGGCAGATATTGAACAAGCAACGAATACGGCCATCAAGGCCTTACGCAGCCAAATCCCTGAACTCGTAGCGCAAAGACTACTGAATGATCCCATCTTAAAACAAGCGAATCTACAAGTTTTCGAACAAGATGACATCCTCAAATTCCAAGAACCCCAAGTGCAAGTAGACAAAAGCATTCTTGGCACCAATCTGGAAAGTTTCCCGCTCAATGTGCAAACTAGCGCCGAAGCCATTGCCTATAAACAAGAAGACCTCAATAAACTGATTGAAACTGAACTAAAAAAGCGCCAAGGCCCTGACAAAAAGTTACTGCAAATTGACCCTACTGGCTTCACTTACCAAGTGATCAATCGCGATTTCGAAAAAGGCATCTTGGAGCTGACGGTCAATATCAAAGCCTTGCTGGTTTATAATTTAAAAAGTTCACAATTTGGCCTCAGCTTTAGTCAAGAAGTTAAGGATCGAGTTGCGGGATTGAGGGTCAATGAAGCCGAAGCCGCCCTCAAAGATCTACCTGAAGTTGAGCAAGCAATTGTCAAAAGTTGGCCATTTTGGGCTCCGACTTTACCTAAATCAACTAACAGTTTAAAATTAGTCATTAATTAACCTATTTTCACCATGAAAAAATCAACAAAATTGCTCCAGAAAAATTTCAAGTTCCTTGCTCTGGTAGTTTTGT
>CAZXGE010000096.1:0-3705 GCA_964640445.1 uncultured Candidatus Peribacteria bacterium | reverse complement strand
CTACCCGCATGCATAAGCTGCAAGTAATCGATAATCAACAAATCAAGCCCATGCTCCATTTGTAGGCGTCTCGCCTTGGCTCTTAGTTCAACAATGGAGCTACCCAAGGAGTCGTCGATATAGATACGATAAGAGTTTAGCTTGTCCATAATTGGGCCAATTCTGGCAAAATCGCTATCATTCAATTTACCACTTTTGATCTTCCAAGAATCAACTTCCAGAAGCGAACAAAACATCCTTTCAACTAGTTGCTCTTTGGACATCTCCAAGGAAATCACACCGACACTTTGTGTCTGCTCGGCAACATTCTGGGCGATATTGAGGGCAAAAGCCGTCTTACCCATTGCCGGCCTAGCGGCCAAAATCACTAAATCAGATGGCTGCAAACCGGTGAGGATGTTATCTAATGATTTAAAGCCAGTAGATAAGCCTTGATACTTGCCGCGCTGCTCAGGATCGTGAAGCTCGGCGATTTTTTCGTAAGTGCCAGCCAAGACATCTTTGATATGAATAAATTTATCTTTAACAAAATTGCCCGAGACAGCAAAAAGTGTCTGCTCGGAGCGATCGAGCAAGTTTTCTATTTCTTCATTCTCATCATAACCCAAGGCGGTAATTGATTGGCCAGCCATTACAAGACGGCGTAGAGTAGCTTTTTCGACAACCAAAGTTGCGTACTGAAAAACATGACTAGCCGTAGGAACCTCAGCTGGCAAACTAGCCAAATAAGAAGCACCACCGACTTTAACCAAATTATCCTGGTCGCTTAATAGACTAGTCAAAGTCAAAATATCGATGGGAGTATGCCGATTAAACAGCTCCAAAATAGCTCTAAAAATAATGGCATTACCCTCGTGAT
Organism: uncultured Candidatus Peribacteria bacterium; assembly: GCA_964640445.1. Lineage (GTDB taxonomy): Bacteria > Patescibacteriota > Gracilibacteria > UBA1369 > UM-FILTER-41-14 > CAZXGE01. Next base: position 2,846 of record CAZXGE010000096.1, on the reverse strand, counting down.
AAAAATCGTCCGGTCGCAAAATATCGGCCACTTTAATAATTGCTTCTTTATCCAGCATCAAGGCGCCCAAAACACTGCGTTCTGCTTCCAAGTTGTGTGGCGGAATATGTTTTAGGGAATCGGAGCTCATGTAGTTAAAATCTTTTTTAATTAGTTAAAATAAATTAGTCGTTGGGTATCCATTGTGGCAAATTTAACCAAAAAGTCTAAAAAAAATTTGCATGGGAGTGTTAATTGACTTGTCAAAACTAAAAAATCCTGACCTACTGGGTAAAATCGGCGAGGAGATTGTGGCTCTAAAACTGGCTAGCCTTGGCTTTGAGTTAATAAAAATCAACTACAGAGGCAAGCCCGCACAGATTGACATCGTGGCGATAAAAGACGCCACTTTGTTTGCCTTTGAAGTCAAAACTTCGACCAAATCTGAGCGTGCAGAGTATTGCTGGCCGATAAAACAGCATCAGCTAAATCGAATCCGTGTCACGATTGAGAACCTGGCCGATAACCTCGGTATGATTGTCGAAGAGACTAAAATTTATGGTGTTCTGGTTAGACTTAGCGACGGCGAAGTGCACCTGAAATTTGCAATTCGTGAAAAAATATGCTGATATTATGTTAGTTAAATTACAAATAAAAATGCTAAATCGTAGATCCAAAGCAATTCTGGTCTTACTAGGTTCCATCTTCGTAGCACTTGGAGTGAGTTTTTGGGGGTTAAAATACAACACAGGCGAACTAATCATCGAAAGCTCGGTGGTTCCATTTACGATCAAGGGCATGTACGACGATCCTGTTTTGTGTGAACTGAAAGTTTGCGTATACGAAGTAAAGCCCAAAATTTACCAATTGAGCTTTGAGAATCCTGATTTTACAGCTCAAAATGCCGAAGCAATCCTCGGCAGAAACCAAGAACTGCGCCTACGCTATGAACCAGAGAAAATCCCCAGTCTGATACCTTACAAAACTAATACACTTACCTACAAAAACTTATTGTATCTCGAAGATGGTGCCAAAAATAGCACCGATGTTTTGCTAAGAAGCACAAATGAAGAGCTAGTAGGGAAAATTACGAACTTTGCGGGTAGCCAACCTCTGGACCTTTGGACTGACCAGGGCCATCAATATGCTTTGGTGACAACAGAAGACCTAACTTATGTCGAACTTAACTTGGCTAAAAAACGGAAACGGGTAGTCGAACCAGAAGCTAAAATGACGAATTTGCGCTTGGTGGGTAAAGATCAACTAGTCTGGAGCGAAGGTAGCTTTGTCTATATCGGCGAATATGGCTTCCCGCCCAAGTCTAAGGAATTGCTAAAGATCGCCAACACAGATCAGATTTCCAGTATCGACAGCGAAGATGCCTATCTGATTAGCAAAGAGAATTTGGCCAGTGGAGGCGTGGGCGAAGGTGAAACCAGTGATTTATTAACCGCGCTCAGCAAAAGTAATGACGCCAAGGAATTATCAGCAGAAATCGCCAAAAGCGGCACCTACAAACTGTACAAACTCAACCTCGAGACTAAAGCGATCACATTTCTAAAAGAACTATCGGAACTTCCAGCTGAAACCAAGGTCACGATCCGCAAAGAATACGACCGCAACGATTTGACCCCAATATTCATTATCGAAGCTGGGGGTAGAGAGTTTGAGCTTAGGAGGTAGGGGTAGGGGGATTTGGAATAACAATCTCGTATTCACCTTCGCTATTTACGGCACCAACAACACCTTCTGCCCGAAGCAAAGCTAAAACGGTACCGGCAAACTGCTGATCCGTAATAACATCTGAGAATTGATTTACAATGGAGTTAGTATCAACGACAGACTGGGTCAAGACATAACTCCTAACTTGCTCAAGCAAATCCTTTGTGACTGGAGCTTCAACTTTAGAATAATTGCTAATCTGTGCCATTGCCTCTTCGACCATAATAACTAGCGCACCACGATTGATCTTAGCACCTGGAGTCAACGAATCCAAAGAAACTAAATAAGGAGCAGAGATTGTGCCGTCTGGATTAGCTTTCCGGAAAGCCGCTTTCACAAAATACGAATTGGTAGTTACTGCATTTTCTAATTGAAAAATTGAAATCACAAGCTGATCGAAATGTTCATTTTTATCTGGCGTCAAATCAATTCTATATGCTTTTTTACCAGTTCTAGTAGCAAGCTCTTCTACGCTGCTTAAATTCCAACCAATTCCATCTTGCTCAACACCATTTTGGTCTCTAAATTCAGTAGAATTCAGTAACAGTCCAGGGTTTAGGCTAGATGAATCTAGGTCTAAGCCTGTGACAATTGACTCAGCAGCTTCTGGCGAAGGGGGCTCATCATCGGTAGGTGTTGGTCCTTGTGCTGCCGGCGTCGATCCGTCGTCTGGTTGCGAGGAGTCGGGTTTGTCGAGAAGCTTAAGACCCCTGACTAGCACTTTAGAAGTACCATATGCACCAACTATACCAAGTAGCCCGAGGCCTATGAATTCTACTATGTCTTTAACATCTGTACCTTCTTCTGGTCCGCCATCCTCCTGCGCTTTAACCCCTTCATTAACCCTATCAGATCTTTCGGCAGCTGCCTTGAGCTGATCTGGCGTAAAATGTTGGGCATCGGCGGTGGTGGGGTCGGCTAGAAGTCCGGCCAAAGCCACGCCTGCATTTAATAAAAGTTTTTTCATGAATTTTGAGGTTATTAGTTAAGGCTATTATAGTCAACAACTAGCAGGTTTGCCGCTTCCTTGAGGGCTTCAGTGCGTTCAATGTGACCATAGATGTCAGTAGGCCATTTGATTTTGCCAACTACAGGCCTTACTTCTCCTTCTACAGTTTTGCTAGCAACGAGACAGAGAGCACCTT
>CAZXGE010000095.1:0-3708 GCA_964640445.1 uncultured Candidatus Peribacteria bacterium | reverse complement strand
AAAATCCGAGTCCAGTGCCCTTCGGCAAAGACTCCAATTTTATTATTTACTCATTATTTGCAGCAGGGCACAGATAATAATCAGCAGATTGAGTTAATTTTAGCGGGTATTGCAGAAGTGCACCAACCCGCTAAAATTAACTCAATCTGCCTAGAGCCACTCCAACTCCTTCTCGCCAATCACAATGCGATCACCAGATTTAATCCCCAGACGATTTAGAGTTCGATCTAGACCTTTTTTCTTAATCACATCAAACACACGCGCAATCGCCTCTTCATTATAAATGTTCGTCATCACCACAATTTGCTCAAAACGCTGACCGGTAATCTGAAAACGACGACGCAATTCAAATTGGTTCGTGTACTCATTCAAATATTTTTTCGGTTTAAGCTCCTGCACAGAAATGCTTTGAGGATCAGTTGCAGTAGGGCGATAGATTTTCAAATGCAAATCAGCATCTTCGTCAGTAGATTCCGCCTTAGCTTTTGCCACTTCGCTAAAATCAAACAAATCAGTTGTTTCGGCAACTTCCAACGCGTCATGGACATGCGGATTTACCAATGTTTTATGGCGTTCGCGATTTTCGATTACTAAAGCACTTAAGCGGAAAACAAGCTCCTTGAGACCAATTCTTGCCACTGCCGATACGGCAATAATATCTTCAATTTTCACAAATGGATAAGCTTCGACAAACAACTGCTTAGCTGTAGTTAAATCGTCAGCCGACAAGGCATCAATTTTATTAAACAACACCAGCTGTGGTCGCTCCAATAATTCCGGATCAAACTGTTGCAATTCATTATTAATTACGGCAAAACCTTCGATAAAATCGGATCTTGTCAGATCAACAACATGACAAAGCACCGCTGTCCTTTTGATATGCTTCAGAAACTGATCACCCAACCCCTTACCTTCATGCGCTCCGGCAATCAGACCAGGCACATCAGCAGCCACAAAGTCTTGAGTTTGATCACCACCAAAATCAGACATTCGACAAACTCCCAAATTGGGTATCAAAGTCGTAAAGGGATAATCACCAATTTTCGGCTTAGCCGCAGAAATCACCGAAATCAAAGTCGACTTACCCGCTGATGGATAGCCAACAAGACCGACATCAGCAACCATTTCCATCTCCAGTAAAACATTGATTTCCTCACCCGGCTCACCCAATTCCGCAAAACTCGGCGCTTGCCTAGTACTAGACACAAAGTGCGCATTGCCATAACCACCACGACCACCTCTGGCGACACAAACTTTCATTCCATTTTTCACCATGTCAAAAATCAACTCCGGCTCACTACCTTCCTGTTCAACAAAAATTTTCGTCCCCACCGGCACAACCAAATACAAATCCTCACCATTACGCCCATGGCAATCACTATTGCCACCATTTTGCCCATCTTCCGCTGCAAATTTCTTGCGTGCGTGCAATTCCGAAAGCGTATTAATATTTTCATCAGCAATAAAAATCACATCAGCACCACGACCACCATCACCACCATCAGGCCCTCCTCTTGGCACATATTTTTCACGACGAAAACTGACAATCCCATCACCACCCTTACCCGCTTTCAAATTCAATCTGGTTTCGTCACAAAACATATTCAAAACTAATTAACAATTGCCTTAATAATCGTAGCCGACCAACTATAAAACAAATACGAGAAAAAGCAAGCCAAAGCAAAAAACAGCGCCAGCAAATTATTTAAGAGCAAAATTCAAATCCATTCATCGTACTCAAAAATAAAAACTTCACCCAATTTGCCGTAACCACACTAGAACCCAAAAGATGCAATTCCAAAATTTGATCACGACGAACAAGCAAATCCTCATAATATCCATGCAATTTCTCTTCAGCTATGACACTCTGCCCAGTAAATTCACAATAATGCTCATCAATTTCCACCGACTTGCGCTTCCTTGGCTCAGAACGACCATTAATCCAAGAATTCAAAGTTACAAAAGAAACACCAAATCTCTGCGCCAAAACTTCCTGAGTCACACCAGACATGGCTTGAATAATCTTCAATTTTTCACTACTCTTGAGTTGAACTTCTCGCATCATCACCAAACTTTATAAATATAAAAAATATTAACAAAACTTTATAAAGTTAACAACTAAAAAAATCTATAAAAACCTAAAAAATCCCATGCAATTAATTCACAAACCGGAAAACATCCGCTACCTCACGGGTTTTATCGGCAGCTTTGGCATCGCTCTACATAGTGACAAAAAAACCTTTCTGATTACCGATGGCCGCTACCAAGAAATGGCCAAAAAATTGTGCCACCAAAACATCGAAATCATCATTATCACCGACGACCTCAGAACTACGCTAACAAACTTATTTCAAAAATTAAAAGTCCGAGAAATCAGTCTAGAAACCGATTTTTTATCCTATCAACAAGTTTTGGGTTTACGCAAAAATTTCCCCAAAATCAAATTTCGCACCAACAAAACTACAGACCCCATCGCCCAGCTCCGCCAACTAAAATCCACAGCCGAAATCAAACTAATTAAAAAAGCACAAGAAATAAACGAACAAACCATCAATAAAATCATCACGACACACCTAAAACAAGGCGTTAGTGAACGCGAAATCGCCATTCTAATCGAGCGTATTGGCCAAGATTTAGGCGCAGAAAAATGTAGCTTCGCCCCGATTGTCGCTTTCGGCAAAAATTCAGCCAGCCCACACTATACCCCCGACACCACTAAGCTCCAAAAAGGCATGACAGTATTGATCGACATGGGCATGGTTTATCAAGGCTACATGAGCGACATGACCCGCACCTTTTTCACCACCGAACCCACAGCCAAGCAAACCGAAATCTACAATTTAGTCCTCACCGCACAATCAGAAGCAATCAAAGCCATCAAACCCAACATCCCCGCTCAGCAAATCGACATCATCACCCGCAACATCATTGCCAGCGCAGGCTACGGCGATTATTTCACACATTCCTCAGGCCACGGCATCGGCCTAGAAATCCACGAAGCTCCATCATTTTCCCAAAAAGCCAAACACCTCGGCACCAAACAAAAACTCCAACCGCAAATGATCATGACTATCGAACCCGGCATCTACCTACCAAACAACTTCGGCGTCCGCATCGAAGACATGGTCCTAATCACCGAAACCGGCAACCAAAACCTCACCCATTTCCCCAAAAAAATTGAAGAAGTAGTGGTTAAGGTGTGAAAAGATGCTATAATTTAAAAAATAAAATTAAAAAGCCAATAATATGTCACTGGAAACAATTAGCGAGCAACCAAGTCTAGAAAATTTACTCAGACAATTAAACGAAAATTCCCAAAATGCTCCTACCGAAATTGCAATCTATTGCGAAGAACATACAGAATACCAGCAAATAAAAACTCTTCTAACGCAAATAGAAGCAGCCGGAGAAGATATGGAACAAATTCAAAATTTGGTAATTGCTTTCCTAGATAACAGAGAAACAGAAAAAGATAATGTAAATAATGCTCAACAATTACAATTTGATATCGAAACACAAATTTTCCTTTATTATATTTACAGCAAACTAGGAAAGGAATTTCAAGCTAACGCCGAGGAAACACTGGAAGCGATTGGTGATATGGTTATTAACATAAACTAAACACCATTGAGCACTGCGCTAGACAACTTGCCAACAATTTCTTTTTCGCCCTGCCGAATTTTATAACTAAGATTAAGAAACAATTTA
>CAZXGE010000094.1:0-3711 GCA_964640445.1 uncultured Candidatus Peribacteria bacterium | reverse complement strand
GTGAGTCTTCTTTTTTCAGAACGAGTTAGATTTACGTCGACACGGCCACGGCGTAAGTAGATAAAGATAGGGCTAAAGAATACGATTCTGCTGATCAGATATTTACCGACCATCTTTACGATCTTTTCGTTAATAAAAACGGTGCGTACTTTTCCGCCTTTACCACGCACAACAAATTCCCCCGATTGGAGATCGACATCAGTTGTGTTTAGTTTAATTAGCTCGGAGATGCGTAAGCCTGTTGTGTAGAGGAATTCTAAGATTAAGAGGTTGCGAGTTTCCGTAAGTTTAGTGCTGATTTTGGCCATGGCTACCCGCAAACGCTCTAGTTCTTCGGCTGTTAGATAGCTGACTTGGCGTGTTTGCTGTTTGCCTAGTTCGATCTGGTCGGTTGTCAGCACCTTAAAACCTCGTCTGATCAGAAATTTAAATAAATTCCGCAGGGCAATGACATGGAAGTTTTGCGTTTTGGGGCTAAGTAGCTCACCCTTATTTGTTTGTAAACGATTGAGAAATAGACGATAAGCGGTTAGTTCATCTAGGTTAAATTTTTCGACATCTTGATCGCCCCAGAATTCGACCAAGCGACTAAGGTAATGCTGGTAATTTTCGATTGTTTTGTGTGATTTTTGTTTCTCAACTTCACAATGGATCAGGTATTTGTGTATTGCTTGCGAAAGTAGCATAATTTTGATTTTTGATTGCTCAGATTATAGCAATTAGCTAGATTTAAATCCAAGTATTTCCCCAATCAGTTTCGATGTTACTAAAACAAGAGCTAGAACAAATCGAGGCAGGCAGATTAAGTCCATATGCTTTAAAAAGCCAAGATAGCAAAGGTAGAGCTGAGGACGAATCTGGGCAAGATTCAGATGCGAATTCTATCGTTTTGCGTACGGCTTTTCAGGTTGATCGAGATCGAATTTTGCATAGTCGCGCCTTTCGCAGGCTAAAAGGTAAGACACAAGTATTGAGTCCATTGGTGCAGGAAGACCATGTCCGTGATCGGTTAACCCACACCCTTGAGGTTAGCCAAATTGCCAAATCTCTGGCCAGAAATTTGGCCTTAAATGAAGATGCAGCTGAAGCCATAGCCATGGCGCATGACCTCGGGCATCCGCCTTTTGGCCATGCTGGTGAACAGGCGTTAGATGCATTTCTAAATCAGTTTGGCACTAGGTTTGAACATAATCAGCAAAGTAAAAGGGTGGTGACTTTATTGGAGCCATTGAATTTGAGCCTCGAAATTCTTGAAGGGCTAGATAAGCATCAATCACCTTATGATCAAGTTGATAAGCGGTTTGTCGGTGCTAGTTTGGAGGCACAATTGGTCAACTTGGCGGATGAAATGGCTTATTTGCGCCACGATCTCGAGGACGGAATCAGACTGGAGTTGTTTAGCTTTAATACCGTTTATAAAAAACTGCCCATTTTCTATGAAGCAAAAATCAGTGATTTGAGTCAGTTTACCAAAGTTTTACTCCTAGATTTGCTCCAAAATACAGAAAAACAAATCCTAGAATTGAACATCAATACTTTGGCTGATGTTTATGCTTATAGTGGTGGTAGTTTTGTCGATTTTAGCCCAGTCCTGAGACAGCAGGTCAATGAACTACGGCGATTTTTGTACCAAAATTATTATTTATCAGATTTGGTGAAGTCAGGATCGGAATACGGGCAAGATTTGATTCAAAAATTGTTTGCCTTTTTAGTAGCCAAGCCCGAATTTTTGCCACTCAATTTCCGCTCAGAGCAAAATCAGCTAGAGTCAATCACGGACTATATTGCCGGTATGACCGATCAGTATTTAGTTAATGTTTGCCGAGAGCTGGAGGTCTAGCAGGGGTTCATCATTTAGGCAATTTTAATATATTTTAAGCCATTTGTGTGATTGAGCAGAGGCTCATCATTTAAGTAATTTCAATATATTTTAAGCCATTTGTGTCATCACAACAGGCTTAAAATATATTGAAATTACCATGCTGTAGCCAAAATATTTGTGGAATTAAAAAGGTTAAGATCTGTAATAAGGCAATTCCACCACAAATTAGTGCCAAAATAATTAAGCCTTTTCGCGAATTTTTATTGTATGCCTCGATGGAATCTTGGTCTTGTGAATTTTGAACTAAGCTCTTTTTGGGTAGTAAGATCGCTAAAACGAAATAAGCAATTAAAACTAGGCCAGAGGTGATTAGTGTTAGAAACACGATCAAAATTCTCGTGATCACTGGGTCAATCTGGAAATATTCACTAAGTCCACCAGCAACCCCGAATAAGATTGAATCAGTTTCACTGCGGAATAAGCGCTTAACTCTTGGGGCTTTGCTCCCTAATGGCTTTGGTTCCTCGTCTTTGATTGCATCTACAGTGCCAATTTTCGCAATTATTGTTTTGACATCAGTTATGGTCATTACTTCTTTGCCATTAGCCAATTGTTCATTAAAAAATTCCAAAATTCTACTTTCGATATCTTCAATGATATCTTCGGCATTATCATCGGTTTTGTTGTAATGAGCTTTTAATTGTTTTAGGTAATTGTCTAGCATAGGGTAGGCATCTTCACGGATTTGAATGATGTTGCCTGCTAGCGAAATTTTTGTGATTTTCATAATTTGGGGATTAAGGAGTTGATGGAGTTAGTGTAACTTTGCCAGGCGGGGATTAATTGTTGAATTAGTTGTGTGCCTAGGTTAGTAATTTGATAATACTTGCGGGGTGGGCCACTGGTTGATTCGGCCCAGGAGTAGGTAAGTAGTTCTTCTTTTAGCAATCGATTAAGTAGGGGGTAGAGTGTGCCTTCGACGACAATCAGCTCGATTTTTTGCAATTCTGTAATGATTTCCGAGGTGTACATCTGTTTTTTGCTCTGGATCAAAATGAGAATCGCAAACTCAAGAGAGCCTTTACGCATCTGGGAAACGACATTTTCCAGCTTGTTTTCTAGCACAAATTTAAATTAAGTTATTTAGAGTGTAGCGCATAGTACTATGCAATGCAAGGTAATTTGTAAAAAATAGATCTTTCCAATTAGGCAACTACAGGTTAAAATCAAAAAAACTTCAATACCAAACTATGTTCTGCCCCAAATGTAAGCACGAAAACACGAAAGTGATCGATTCTCGCAATACCAGCGACAACAAATCAATTCGTCGTCGTCGGGAGTGTGAGAGTTGCGCCTATCGCTTTACAACATTTGAGGTGATTGCTACAGCCAATTTTTTGGTGGTTAAGAAAGATGGATCCAGGGAGCCTTATAATCGTGCCAAATTAATCGACGGTATTTGGAAAGCTTGTCAAAAACGCAAAATTACCGAATCTCAGATTGAAAGTTTGCTAAATGAACTAGAGGAAATCTGGTCTGCTCGTGGCAAAGAAGTCCCTAGTACAATCATTGGTGAGGGGATTATGGAGAAATTGCGCTCATTAGATGAGGTGGCTTATATCCGTTTCGCCTCAGTTTATCGCCAATTCAAGGACATTGAGACCTTTAAGAGTGAGCTGAATAAGCTGTTTGAGTAAGGGGTGATAAATTATTGGCAACTAGATCCTAATTAAGAACGCCGGGTTGGGACACAATTTGTTGATTTGGTTGAGCATAGTTTCTGTCGTGTAGCCTTTGTCTTTTTAACCTTGCTCATAGCCGTTTTTTGTTTGGTCTTGTAGATGTAGATGTGTAAACCTATTGACATTGTCACCATTGTCACCTATCTG